>CAYSAH010000483.1:0-3297 GCA_964428945.1 uncultured Bacteroidaceae bacterium
CAATCAGGGGATCATAACAGACCTGCTCAATCAAGTCAGGATATTCACGGAGATATTCAAAACAGCCATTCTGAAGAGGCTCATTCTGCTGAAGTATCAGAGAGCCATGAGGGCGAAAAAGCAGAAGAATTTAATGCAGCTGAGGTAATTCTTCATCATGTAAAGGACAACCATGAATGGCATATTCTTACTACAAAAGAGGGAAAACATATCAGTGTACCGCTGCCGGTAATTGTATTAAGTAAAAATTCAGGGCTTCATATCTTTTTGTCAAGCAAACTTTCCCATGGACATACCTATATGGGATTTAAAATGGGTGTCGGAAACATTATGGCTGAGAACAAGAAGGGAGAAGCTGTTGAAAAGAGTATTGAAGGTAAGATAATTGAAGTTGACGCAGAAGGAAATTTGCTTGCAGAGGGATTTCCACTTGATTTCTCGATCACAAAGAATGTTTTTATGATGTTCCTTGCGGTAATGATCCTGCTCATAGTCTTTCTCGGACTGGCCAGGTCTTACAAGAATGTTGGAGTTACTGCTCCGAAAGGTATGCAGGGATTTCTCGAACCCCTTATTGTATTTATTGAAGAAGATGTGGCCATTCCAAATATCGGGGAGAAAAATTATGCCAGGTTCATGCCATACCTGTTAACTGTATTTTTCTTTATCCTGATCCATAACCTGATGGGATTGATTCCATTTTTCCCCTTTGGAGCTAACGTAACTGGTAATATTGCAGTTACGCTTGTTTTGGCAACATTTACCTTACTTATAACGAATTTTAATGCAAACAAGGGTTACTGGAGACACATCTTTGCTCCCCCGGGTGTTCCGGTATGGCTACTTCCGATAATGATTCCTGTGGAATTGCTTGGAATCATAACCAAACCATTTGCACTCATGATCCGTCTCTTTGCGAACATTACAGCCGGGCATATTATCGTGCTTAGCCTGGTATCATTGATATTTATATTTAAAAGTATATTTATGTCCGTTCCCTCATTGGTAATGGTCATATTTATGGATATGATCGAATTGCTTGTAGCATTCCTTCAGGCCTATATATTTACACTACTTTCATCATTGTTCATTGGATTGGCGATGCCCGAGCATCACCATGATTAATATTTCTTAATTAATACTTAAATTATTATGACAGGTACATTTGCAGCAATCGGAGCAGGACTCGCAGTAATCGGGGCAGGACTTGGAATCGGTTTAGTTGGCGGCAGGGCAATGGAAGCTATTGCTCGGCAGCCTGAAGCAACCGGTAAGATCCAGACAGCCATGATCATCGCAGCTGCACTAATTGAAGGTGTTGCCTTGTTTGCAGTAGTGGTAGCACTGCTTTCAAACAATGCTTAATCAATTGCGACCTGCAACGGTTGGTTGCAGGTCGTTAATTTGGAAATTCATTAAAATAAAATAATATGGATCTAGTAACTCCCGGAATTGGAATGATCTTCTGGTCAAGCTTGTTCTTTTTGATCCTTCTTTTCATCTTAGGAAAATTTGCGTGGCCAGCCATTCTGTCTGCGGTTAAAGCCCGGAATGACAGTATAAGGAAAGCCCTGGAATCTGCTGAAAAAGCAAGGGAGGAGATGGCTCAGCTGAAATCTGACAATGAAAAGGTCCTTGCTGAAGCAAAAGCTCAACGTGATGCTTTGATGAAAGAGGCACGTGACGTTAAGGACAAGATCATCGCAGAAGCTAAGGAAAAAGCAAGTGAAGAGGCTGCACGGCTCATTAAGAACGCAAGGGAAGCAATTCGAAACGAAAAAGCCTCTGCTATTACCGAAATGAAAGAACAAATGGCCATCCTTTCCATCGATATCGCTGAAAAAGTTCTAAAAAGCAAACTAAGCAACGACAAGGCACAAAAAGACCTTGTTGAAAAACTGGTTGATGATATTGATCTGAACTGAAAAATAAAATGAACGATAGTAAAATATCAGTCAGGTATGCAAAAGCACTGTTTGAAAGTGCAGAAGAACAGAATGTTCTCGATACGGTCAGAACTGACATGGAAGAGGTTCAGAAAGTTTCAGTTTTGCCAGGTTTTAAGCATTTGATCATAAACCCAGTTATAAAAGAATCTCAGAAATGCGCTGTAATTGATGAAATTTTTAAAGGCAAAGTTCATCCGCTTACCCTTTCATTATTGAATCTGATATTCAGAAATGGAAGGGAATTATTTTTATCTGGAATTGCAAGAAATTTTTTGAGTTTGTATAAAAAACATAAAGGTATAAAATCAGCACTCCTGACCAGTGCGGTTCCTGTTTCAGAACAATTCAGGGAAAAGGTCGAAAAGATCATACAAAAGGCAGTGAATTCTAAGGTTGAGCTCAGAACTGAAAGCAATTCAGATCTTATTGGGGGTTTTATTATCAGGATTGATGATCAACAATATGATGCAAGCGTTTCGAACAGCCTTAAGAAAATGAAAAAGCAACTTTTAAAATAATAGTTAAAGAATAGAATATGGCTCAGATCAAACCTTCTGAAGTATCGGAAATACTAAAAAAACAACTTGAAGGATTTAAAAGCGATGTTGAACTTGAAGAGGTGGGAACGGTTCTCCAGGTTGGTGATGGCATTGCCAGGATCTATGGACTGAATAGTGTTCAGTCGAATGAATTGATTGAATTCGACAGCGGGGTAATGGGAATTGTGTTGAACCTTGAAGAGGACAATGTTGGTGCGGTATTGCTTGGCTCATCTGAGCTGATTAAAGAGGGGGATACTGTAAAACGAACCAATCGGATTGCATCTGTTAAAGTTGGTGAAAAACTTTTAGGCAGGGTAGTGAATACACTTGGTGAGCCGCTTGATGGCAAAGGACCGATTACCGGGGAACTATTTGAGCTGCCACTGGAAAGGAAGGCTCCCGGTGTGATCTTCAGACAACCCGTAAAGGAGCCTTTGCAAACCGGTATTAAAGCAATCGATGCTATGATCCCAATCGGCCGGGGTCAGCGTGAACTGATCATCGGCGACCGTCAGACAGGAAAGACTGCGATCGCAATTGATACAATAATTAATCAGAAGGAGTTCTATGAAAAAGGAGAGCCAGTATACTGTATCTATGTGGCTATCGGGCAAAAAGGAAGTACAGTTGCAAACGTTTTAAAGACATTGGAGCTTCACGGTGCCATGGACTATACTGTGATCGTCGCAGCAACAGCTGCAGATCCTGCCGCACTTCAGTTTTATGCTCCCTTTACCGGTTGCACAATTGGTGAATATTTCCGCGATACAGGCCGTGATGCATTGATTGTTTATGATGATTTGTCG
>CAYSAH010000484.1:0-3291 GCA_964428945.1 uncultured Bacteroidaceae bacterium
TTTCAATCTTCTCCCAGGCTCCCCAGGGATTTAATTACCAGGCAGTGGCCAGGAATGCCCAGGGAAATGCCCTGCAGGATCAGGATATCTCCGTAAGAATCACTATATATTCCAACAGCACGGCAGTTTGGACGGAAGCGCATTCAGTGAAAACCGATAAGCAGGGACTGTTCAGCCTGGTCATTGGGAATCCTGATGCCGGCGGATCAGGGAGTGCGGGATCATTTGCACAGATAAACTGGGGATCAGGTGGCTATTCTATCGGGGTAGAGGCTGATCCCGGCAATGGTTATGTCGATCTTGGAACTTCACCTTTTCAATCGGTGCCCTATGCACTTTATGCGGCAAACGGAGGGAGTTCAGGGAATGGATCGGGCTGGACCATGGCCCAGGATACACTAATAACGTATAATTATGTTGGCATTGGTACAAATAATACGGGGGGCACCTCACTGGCAGTTCAGGGCCTAAACAACGAAACGGAAGTTCCGCTCTTTGAAGTCCGCCGTGAAGACGGGGTGCCTGTATTTGCCGTTTTCAACGATGGAGTAATGGTTTACGTGGATGAACAGCAAAAAGGTCAGAAAGGAGGCTTTGCCGTTGGCGGATATAATTCAAACAAGGCGCTCACACAGGAATACTTAAGGGTGACGGCTGACAGTGTACGAATATATGTGCCTGAAGATCCGCTTGTAAAAGGAAGAAAAGGCGGCTTTGCGGTTGGCGGATATAATTCTGCCACCAAAGGGACCTCTCAGGACCTTATGTTCGTTACACCGGACAGCATCAGGCTCTATGTTCCCAATAAGGAAAATGACCCCGGGGTTATGGGATTGCAGGGAGGCTTCGCTGTAGAGACCTTCAGCCCCGATGCAATTGAGGGACAGCCAAGGGAATATATCATGGGGATGAACAGGGGGATTACCAGGTTCAATACAGCAGATAACCGAAATGGATTTGCGATAGGAAGCCAGGGAGAAGGATGGGCGTCGACCTACATGCAGGTTACTCCCGTCAATACCTTTGTGGGTTTTGAAAGCGGATCGGATACCAGGAATGATCCTCTGGCTTGGAATGCAAACCAGGGTTCAAAAAACGTTTTTCTTGGGTATCAGTCCGGTCAGAAAAACAGGTATGGTCACCACAATGTTTTCCTTGGGGACCAATCCGGGTTACAAATGCTTGGAGACAGCCTGGATGATCTGCAGGCTGCTTACAACGTATTTGTCGGATCCGGATCCGGAAAGAATCTGACAAATGGCTGGTCCAATGTATTTATAGGAGAAAATTCAGGCAGCGAAGGCGCTTCTTCTTTCGGGAATGTATTCATCGGCAGTAATTCAGGAACCTATGCAAACGAAGGCAGCGGGAATATTGCGATTGGACAATATGCCGGGCAATACCTCACCCAATACAACAATGTAATGATTGGTCAATCGGCCGGGAGCAACAACACCGACGGATCGGGCAATGTATACCTGGGATCCTACGCAGGAACAAATGCGAACGGAAGCAGGAATATATTTATCGGGAACAATGCAGGATATAATGAGAATGGAAGTGACCTGCTGTATATTGACAATTCAAATTCGGCTACTCCATTGATCTGGGGAAATTTCAGTTCAGACCAGGTTCGGCTGAATGCTTCAGTCGGGGTAAATACAGCAATTACCGAGAACAGGTTTACAGTGAATGAAACACGTCCTTCCTATGGTCCGGCAGCCATCGCAGCCTACAACGAAACCGGGACCAATGGCACAGGTATCGGGATACAAGGCACCGGGGGTTCCATCGGCGTTTTGGGTTATTCATATACCAGCGGAACAGGGTATCGGACAGGTATAGAAGGCTATGCTTCCGGGGGTAATTACAATTACGGGGTGTATGCATATGCCTACGGTGGAAGCTCGGCATATGCACTTTATGCTTCGGGTACAGTTGTATATACAGGAAGCCTGGTATCTGCTTCCGACCAGAAATTCAAGGAAGACATTAAATCACTGGATCCGGTAATGGGAAACCTTATGAAAATTAAGCCCCGCTCCTACCATGTAATTGGCAATGAAGATGCGAAATCCTTTGGATTACAGGGCAACTCCCAATTTGGATTTGTAGCTCAGGAGCTCGAAGAAGTATTTCCTGAACTTGTTATAGATGTGGCACATAAATCTGCACCTGATCCTTCCGTAAAAGGTTCTGCAGAAGAAATACCTGAGACCTATAAAGGTGTCAAGTATCTTGAGATGATCCCTATCCTGTTAAAGGGAATGCAGGAACAACAGGAAGAGATCGAAATGCTGAAAGCCGAGCTCGAAGCGTTGAAAAAGAGTTTATAATTGAAAAGGAAAACTATATCCCGTTCTTTTACAGAGATATCACAGGCTCCGGTTCCCGAACATTATAAATATGATAAGCAACTGAAACAAGGGTCTGTACTATTCTGATCCATGGTAAAAGTGATCATGAGATCATAAAGATCATCTCTTCTTTATCATCGCGGTTCCTGATCTGGCGTAAAACATTTTATTTCCTGCTTTGCCAACTTTCTATTGCCGGTCCAGGCACTTTAGGTACTTTTTTGTACCTTGTCTTACCCTATAATCGGCCATGGTGACATGAATCAAAAACATTTATACCTCCTGCTGATCCTGTTAATACTGGTCTTTCAGAAAACATACGGCCAAAAAAAGACTGTTTTCCTGGAAGTTCTCCCGGGAACTGCATTTGTTTTACCTTCCTGGCTGCTGATCCACCAGGATGGATACGAAGACATCCTGTTGAAGGCAAAATACGATGTACAGCCGTTCAGGCTGCCTCCGTATTATTCCATAAGAGCGGGCCTGAACCTGACAAACAAAACTTCGATCGAGTTAGAGCTAAACCATTTGAAGCTCTGGCTGGCAACTTATGATCCCAATATCTCAAGGTTTACCATTTCGCATGGTTATAACCAGCTTTGGTTAAATATTAAAAAGGAATTAAAATTTTTCGATATCCGATTTGGTGCCGGACCGGTTATTGCTCACCCGGAAAATACCATCAGGGGAAAAAAACTGGATCAAAGCGGAGGCCTGTTCAACCAGGGATATCACCTTGACGGAATAAGTACCCAGCTTGCCCTTCAGAAAAGGTTATACCTTACCCAATTCTTGTATTTAAGCGGAGAATCAAAAGTGAATATCTCCTATTCGAGAACCGATGTAGTGGATGGGTATGCGGATGTTTCAGTTTATGCCCTGCATTTGTTATTTGGTGCCGGCCTGACCTTTTAAATCTGCATCCTCTCCGGGT
>CAYSAH010000485.1:0-3278 GCA_964428945.1 uncultured Bacteroidaceae bacterium
CATTACACCGAATGTCAGTTATAAGGGTATGATTTATACGGGTCAGACAGAGAAAACCATTACCGGGTACGATGAACAGACCGTGGATGGTGAAGTTGTTTATAAACCCATCATTCAGGATACGACATATACAAACAAATTGAGCTACGCGCAGGCTTATCTTCCCAGGGTAAGTGCAGGACTATCCCCAAAGATCTATGGAATGTACCAGTTTACTGGCGGTGGAAGGCTTGAGGCGATACGGCATATGATGACGCCTTCAGCCAGTTTTTCTTATGTCCCGGATATGACTGCTATTCAGCCGAACTACTATCGTGAATTATTTGACTCGGTAAACAACAAACTTATATCAACCTATTCGATCTATGAAGACGAGATCTATGGGACACCAACCTTTAACGGGGCATCCGGTTCAATGAGCCTTTCATTAAAAAATAACCTCGAAGCCAAGATCAGAACAAAAAATGATACCGTTGATGAAGTTAAAAAAGTGAAATTGCTGGATAATTTCAATTTTGCGACAAATTATAATTTTTTCAACAAAGATTCTCTTTCACCAGCCTGGTCACCAATAAGCATGAATGGTAATACCAGGATTTTCAATAACAAGCTTTCTGTAACTTTCCGGGGGGTTCTTGACCCTTTCGGCTATGATGATACGCATATCAGGACTACTGAATCCTATTTTTCTCAAAGCGGAAAACTAACGCGTTTAACTTCAGCAAGCGTATCCATGGGAATGTCTTTCAGCTCAAACGGGGATACTAAAAAAGATGTTGAAGATCCTGATGAAGAGGATCCCCTCCTGAAAACAGCTTTTGATAAAACAGGTATTGATGACCCAAACAGTCAATATAGTCCCAATCAGGATGATCAATACGGTGACTACGTTGATTTTGATGTGCCTTGGACCTTAAAAGTCGATTATTCATTCAGTTATAAAAAGCCTAAGGATGTATCCTCGATCATTCAGACTGTCAGAGCTTCCGGGGATCTGAGTCTTACGCCAAAGTGGAAGATCGGATTCAATACAGGGTATGATCTCTTTAACAGGAAGTTTTCCACCACAAACGTAAGCCTCTATCGCGAACTTCACTGCTGGGAGATGCGTATTTCCGTTGTACCATTTGGAACATACAAGTCGTACAATTTCCAGATCAACGCCAAATCATCCATCCTTTCAGACCTGAAGTACAACAAGCGGAAGTCATGGCAGGATAATTTCTGATCATAAAAATTTAATTATTACGCAATTTTTTCGTGAATTAATTTATTCGAACTGAAAGTGGAATAATTCGCGATATCAATTTCCCTGAACGCAGATTTTCGAGTATATTTATTCTCCCTAATTAAATATTTAACTGTATCTCTATGAAAAAAATCATCCATACTGAAAAAGCACCTGCTGCTGTTGGGCCCTACTCACAGGCGGTGGAAAGCAACGGAATGCTGTTCATTTCAGGCCAGATTCCGATAGATCCTGCAAACGGAAAAATCGTTGAAGGCTCCATAAAGGAACAAACGCAGCAGGTAATGAAAAATATAGGGGCAATACTATATGAAGCAGGTTATACCTTTTCGCAGGTTGTAAAATCAACATGCCTGTTGTCGGATATGGCAAATTTTAAGTCAATGAACGAAGTATATGCCGAATACTATAGTAGCGAACAACCTGCAAGAGCAGCCTTTGCAGTGAAGGAACTGCCTCTCGGTGCACTTATCGAAATAGAGACCATTGCGATGAAATAGAAATTAACAGAGATTCGAACATATCTTCGTTCCGCCGTATTTCTTTGTAAATCTTCGCTATTAAGCTGCTACAGATAAGGAAAATAGAAGGGGAGAATCCCAAAATGTGAAAAAAAAGGCGCCCAATAATAAGGCGCCTTGATTTATAAAGAGTTAAAATTTTTCTACTCTGAGATGATCTCGAAAGGAATTTCAACCTGCACTTCCCTGTGAAGTTTTACGGTTGCTGTATAATTTCCAACTTCCTTGATCAATTCTTCTTTGATCGTTACATCTTTCCTGTCGATCTCGAATCCCTGCTTGGTTAATTCTTCAGCTATTTGTATAGTGTTAACAGAACCGAAGATCTTGCCTTTTGTACTTGTCTTTGCACCAATGGTTATCGTAACACCTTTTAGTTTTTCAGCAAGTTTAGTGGCAGCCTCTTTCAATTGTACCTCTTTGTGGGCACGTTGCCTGAGGTTCTCCTCGTGAACTTTTTTAGCAGTTCTGGTTGCATTTATCGCAAGCCCTTTAGGGATAAGATAATTTCTTGCGTAACCATTCTTTACCGTTATGACATCATCTTTGTGACCCAAATTCGGCATATCGTGTTTTAAAATAATTTCCATGATCTTTCCTCCGAATTTTATTTCATCATATCTGTTACATAAGGCAGCATAGCAATGTGCCTTGATCTTTTTACGGCAGTGGATATCTTTCTCTGGAATTTCAGAGAAGTACCAGTCAGCCTTCTTGGAAGAATCTTTCCCTGTTCGTTCAGGAATTTTTTCAGGAATTCCGGATCTTTGTAATCAATATACTTGATCCTGTTCTTTCTGAACCTGCAATACTTCTTTTTCTTGACCTCCACTGTTGGTGGAGTTAGATACCTGATTTCTGAATTTGCTTGTGACATAAGTTATTCCTCCTTTGCTTTTTCTGTTTCTGCTGCTTTCCTGGCTCTCTTTTTCTCTGCATATGCTACTGCATATTTGTCCATTTTCATGGTGAGAAAACGAATAATCCGCTCGTCACGGCGAAACTCAGTTTCAAGTTTTTCGATAAATTCACCTTCTACTTTAAATTCAATTAAATGGTAGAATCCGGTGGATTTCTTCTGGATGGGATAGGCCAGCTTTTTCAGGCCCCAGCTTTCCTCGTAGACCACCTCGCCCTTTGCGGACTTGATAAGGTCTCTGAACTTTTCAACCGTCTCCTTCATCTGGGCTTCAGACAAAACGGGAGTTGCAATGAAGACGGTTTCATACTGATTCAACATAATTTATTTGTTTTTGTGTTTAAAAAATCGACCGCAAATGTAGGGACTTTTTTAAAAACCACAAAGGATTATACAGGGTTTATTTTTGGAAACATCATTCTATAAATCAGGAGGAAAGAAATAAGCAGAGAATGCATGGCAATACTGAATTATATACCTGGAACCCGGGTTTCTGTATAATGCATCAGTGCCTGAAATGCTTAACAGTGAAAACCAGGTTAAGAAGGGTTAGCAAATTATGTATTCAGGATAAGCAGTTTACTGTTTA
>CAYSAH010000486.1:0-3278 GCA_964428945.1 uncultured Bacteroidaceae bacterium
CGTGAAAGGGGCAATCGACAGCGGAGCAAACGCGGGATATATCCAGGGGGAAACAGCCGATTTCTACATCGAAAACGGGGAAGCAGACAAGATCGTGAAAATTATGGACCTCTTGCGGGAGAACGGCCTGCCCGCCGGAATCGGAGCACATAAGATCGAGACGGTCAAACGCTGTGGTGAGCTTGGTATTGAAACTGATTTCTGGATGAAGACACTACATACCCATGAATACTGGTCGGCAAAGCATCCTACCTGGAATGACAATATGTACTGCTTTGATCCGGATGAGACCATCAATTTTATGGAATCTCTGCCACAACCCTGGATAGCCTTCAAAACGATGGCTGCCGGAGCGGTTCATCCGAAAGATGCATTTCCTTATGCATTTTCAAAAGGGGCAGATTTTGTATGTGCAGGCATGTACGACTTTCAGATTGTTGATGATGTTAATATTGCACTTAATGCACTAAATTCAACGCAGGACCGTTCACGTCCATGGAGGGCTTAAATTTTAAATAGAAGATTATGGATCTTAACTTTCATTCATCGGTGATCTTTTGCAGTGATCTGAATAAGCAAAGGGAATTTTATGAAAAGTTCCTGGGGCAGAAAGTAGGCCAGGACCTGGGAGCCTGTATCGTATTTGAAACAGGATTTTCCCTCTGGAAACTGAAAAAAGAGTTTCCTATTGCTGCAGAATTGGGATATACCTATGAGCCTATCGGGAACAGGAACCTTGAACTTTGTTTCGAAACGGACCATTTTGCCGACTCAGTTGAAAAGGTCCTTATGGGTGACCTCAGGATCCTTCATAATGTCGAGGAAGAGGAATGGGGTCAGTACACAATCAGGTTCTACGATCCTGAAGGAAATCTTGTCGAAATAGGTGAATCAATGAAATGCATGGTAAAACGGATGCGGGAAGGCGGTCAGAGTATCGGAGAGATCACAAAAAGATCGGGGCTTCCTAAATCCTATATTGAAGAACTATTGGCCTGATCGAAGCGGCCAATAATAAAACCGGTATAAGATCCTTACGAAATTTACAGGTATCAAACACTTGTTCCCTTTGTTCAGCGCTTATTGAAAATTCCCTATCTTTAACGCAAACTAAGAATTATGATATCATCTTTCCAGTTTTCATCCTTACCCAAGATCATTTTCGGACCGGGAAAGCGGGCAGAACTTCCTGCAGAAATAAAGGATTATGGCACAACGGTTTTGCTGATAACAGGAACGGCTTCAATGCATCATTCCGGCTTTGGGGAAGAGATCATGAAAAGCCTGAGCGATGCCGGAATTGTGTTCCATCATGAGACAATCGGAACTGAGCCTTCACCAACAATGGTTGATGCGATAACGGAGAAATATAAGGGCAGGGGGATAAAAGTAATTGTTGCCATTGGTGGCGGAAGTGCCATGGATGCCGGAAAAGCGATATCGGCCATGCTGGTTGTGGAATATGGGGTAAAACATTACCTCGAAGGGATAGGGGATATGGAGCATCCCGGCGTAACGGTTCCGTTCATAGCTTTACCGACAACGTCAGGAACCGGAAGCGAGATGACCAAAAATGCGGTTCTGTCGGAAATAGGGGAGAAGGGATTTAAAAAATCCCTGCGGCACGATAGTTTTGCACCCGAGGTTGCGATCATTGATCCTGAAATGATGCTTACCTGCCCTCAGGAACTAACGGCCACCTCAGGCATGGATGCCTTTACCCAGTTACTTGAATCCTACCTGAGCAAACAGGCGAATGTAATGACCGATGCCCTTGCACTACAGGGACTGAAACTTATAAAAAAATACCTTCTCAGAGCCTATCTTGAAGGGGAGAATAACCTCGAGGCCAGGTCAGGAATGGCCTTAGCAGCCATGTTTTCCGGTATCACCCTCGCTCATGCCGGACTCGGACTGGTACATGGCTTTGCACAACCCTTCGGAGCGTATTGCAATCTGCCTCATGGCACCGTTTGCGGTACACTGATGTCAATAGTGAATTCGATGACGATTGATAAAATTCTTGACGACAGGCAAAGTGTTGCCTACAGCAAATAC
This sequence comes from uncultured Bacteroidaceae bacterium, assembly GCA_964428945.1. Taxonomy (GTDB): domain Bacteria; phylum Bacteroidota; class Bacteroidia; order Bacteroidales; genus M55B112. Next base: position 2,059 of record CAYSAH010000486.1, read on the forward strand.
CTTATCGTAAGTAAAATTTTCTCGGATTTTAAGTATAAGGAGGAAAAGGAATATCTCCTTGCTTTCAAAGAGAAGCTCGAGCATATTTCACATGTCCTCGAACTGCCTTCGCTTGATCCGAATGTTTTTAATGAGGATATGATCTCAAAAATTGTCAGTGAAACTTCTCACAAGGCCCACCCGGTAAGTTTCACACAGGATGAGCTTAAGAGTATGATCAGGGCAAGACTTAAAATCCCTGCAAAAGCTTAGGTCACTTTCCAAGGTTGATCCCGGTATTGGAAACGAATAATTTTACAGCTATTGCCAGAAGAATAATTCCAAAGAATTTTTTAAGAATATGTAGTCCTCCCGGACCGAGAAATTTTTCGAACCAGCTTGTCAGGCGAAGTACAAGGTACACAACAATCATATTCAGCGAAAGGGCAATAAGAATATTTACCGATTGATATTCAGCTCTTAATGAAAGAAGCGAAGTTATTGAACCCGCACCGGCGATCAGTGGGAAAGCTATTGGGACGATAGCGCCCGAACTTCCTGCTTCGTGCCTGAATAACTCAATACCCATCACCATTTCCAATCCCATGAGAAAAAGGATCACTGAACCGGCGATCGCAAAGGAGGATATATCAACCCCGAAGATCCCCAACAGTGGTTCTCCAATGAAAAGAAAAAGGAGCATGATCCCGAAAGCCACGAGCGTTGTTCTTTCAGCATAGATGTTCCCTATCCTGGCCTTGATCCCGAGAATAATTGGAATAGAACCAAAAATGTCGATTATGGCGAACAAAACCATAAAGGAAGCAATGATCTCTATCAGATTTACATGCATATTTACCTGCTTAATTGAGGATACAAAATTAGCCTCTTCCAGCGAAGTCTGCTATAAAGAAGAGGCTAATTTTTATATTATTCAGCAGTTATTGTGCCGGCAAATCCGCCGTAAGGAAGAACGGGTATTTCCAGCCCATCCCCGCTTTGCAAAGTGTAGTCCCCGAATTTGAAATCCTGGTCGGTCTCACCGTCGGAGATCAGACTTAGCTTATAGCTGCCTTCCTCAAGGAATGGGGTCGTGAGCCTTAAGGTTTCGGCGACATCATTCCCGTTTAACCCTGCAACATACCAGGTTGATCCATTTCTTCTTGCAAGGATGACAAATTTGCCCGGATAACCGTCAATATACTTTATCTCATCCCAGGCCGCGGGCACGTTTTTCAAAA
>CAYSAH010000487.1:0-3275 GCA_964428945.1 uncultured Bacteroidaceae bacterium
GGCATTTTGCTGAACCTTTCAAAGTTGAGATGGTGATAAGGGGTTACCTGACCGGCCACGCTTGGAGGGAATACAAGGAAGGGAAGAGAAAGCTTTGCGGTATGCCTATGGCTGAGGGATTAAAAGAACACGACAAATTTCCCGAAGCGCTCATAACTCCTACAACCAAGGCAGCTTTTGGACATGATGAGGATATTTCACGTGAGGAGATTATTAAAAATGGAATTGTTTCCGGGAAAGATTACCTTGTCATGGAGGATTATACAAGGAAATTATTCCGGAGAGGAACAGAGATAGCCGCAGAAATGGGGCTCATACTTGTTGATACCAAATATGAATTTGGTAAAATGAACGGGGAGATCGTCCTGATCGATGAAATTCATACCCCTGATTCATCCAGGTATTTTTATTCGGATGGCTATGAACAGCGGCAGGCAAAGGGAGAAGAACAGAAGCAGCTTTCCAAGGAATTTGTTCGCCAATGGCTCATTGCCAATGGTTTCCAGGGGAAAGAAGGCCAGGTAATGCCTGATATGCCCGATGATTTTGTAACAGAGGTCTCAGAAAGGTATATTGAACTTTTCGAAAATATAACTGGTGAAAAATTCCTGAAATCTGACGTGTCAAGTATTGATGAGCGTATAAGAGGTAATGTAATGAACTTTTTAATGAAGTAATTTGAAGAGTAATTCTTCGTTTTAATGATGATGATCAACAGAAATAAATACCTGGCAGGGCTGATTTTTATTTCATTTTTTTCAATAGCTGCATTATTTGCTCAGGAACCTGTACCAGTAACCAGGTCCCAAAATAAGGTAGTCCTGGAGGGAAAGGTATATTATGTCCATGTTGTGAAAGCTGGACAGACGCTGTATTCCATTGCAAGGGCATACAAGGTTTCTGAACAGGAGATCATTAAAGAAAATCCTGGTTCTTCTTCAAACCTGGGTATCGGACAGGTGCTTAAGATACCTTCGGATCCCATTAACGCATTTAATGAGGAGAAAGGTAATATCACACAAGAGAGAAACAGCCATGTAATTCAGCCGGGAGAGACACTGTATTCAGTTTCCAGGTTGCATAACTGTACTGTAGACGAGATAATGCAAATAAATCCGGGGCTTGAGATAAATGATATCCCCGTTGGCATGGTGATCCTTCTGCCCTCAAAAGATATGGTACAGAATAATTCAGGAGATGAGGATGACAGGTACATCCTGCATGAAGTGAAGCGGGGCGAAACATTGTATTCCCTGGCCAGATATTATAATGTAAACATCCGGGATATTCGCGAGATCAACGATGACATGGGCCGGGGTGTACCGCGAACCGGTGAATTTATCCGGATCCCAAAGACTGCACCATCGCTTTTTGAGGAGAGCGTTTCCGAAACTGTGATGGCAGATACAGTGAGAAATGACACTTTAGCTGAGATTGTAAATGAAAAGTACGATTATGAAGAATTTATGGAAAATGATTTCTTCCCCCGGAAGAGATACAGGATCGCATATTTAATCCCCTTTGATTATTCAGAGATGCTGCCCCTTGATTCCCTTCTGAAAGAAGTTAAGTCTGCTGCACGCAGGGAGAGAATAAAGGAGGATTATCTCCTGGAAGTTTCAAAACCTAAATCCGTTAACTTTCTTGAATTTCTGGAAGGAAGCCTGATGGCGGTCGATTCATTGTCTGATAGCGGAGCTGAATTGGATATTAAGGTATTCGATACGAAGAAAAGTATGTTCAGGACCAGGCAGATCCTGCAGAATCCTGAAATGGCGGATATGGATCTTATTATCGGACCTTTTTATGAATACAACCTTGCCCTGGTTTCAGAATTCTCAAAAAAACATCATATTCCTTTGGTTACGCCGTTTTATTCGAATGATTCACTCATCCTGGACAATCCTTACCTTTTTCAGGCAAATCCTTCCATAAAAACAGAATACATTCATAATGCCGAATATATCGGCCGGTTCCCCGGAAATAACCTGTTGTTTGTGCATTCAGGCGATTCATCACAAATTAAAAATGTTAATTTTTACAAGCATGAGCTGTTCAGAGAGCTCAGTAAATATGCTGATATTGATTCAGTGCATTTTGAAGAAATAATTATCACTGACGGTAATGCAGACAGCCTGGTTGCTGCCCTGGACCCGGAACTTAAAAACCTGATCATCCTGCCAGGTACTGATGAAGCATTCGCCAGTCAGCTGGCCAGCAGGCTGTATTATGAACGTGTAAACTTTGATATTGAGGTATTTGGTTCATCCTATTGGATCGGATTTGATGATATAGAAATATCTTATATTCATGCTTTGAAGTTAAAGTTATCTAATAATCAGTGGTACGATTATACAGATACCGAATTTTTAAATTTTCTTAAAAGTTACAGAAGTAATTACACCAGGGAACCGGCGAATTATACGCGAAAAGGGAGCAGCTTTGCTATAACAGGATATGACCTGAGTTATTATTTTATTTCAGCCCTGAAAAAATATGGGCCCCGTTTTATTATGCGTGTTGAAGACTACCAAGCGGATGCTACGATCAGCGAATTCAGGTTCGAGAAAGTATCTCGAACAGGTGGATTTGAGAACAGGATGATGAAATATTATTATTTTGATCCGGACCTTGAGGTAAAAGAGATACCGCTCCCTGAAAATCCAAATGTTCAATATTTCCTGAAAACTGCCGATGATTATCAGTTCAACTATATGCATCCAGTGCAGGAACTCGACTCCGTTGAGCTTAAAGATCTTTAATGGATTTAAATCCCTTGCCTATTATTTCACTTGCATTGATTACTGTTAAAAAAGCATCAGGATCAATCTCTTTTATAAATTCTTCGAGGATCGCCATTTCCCGCCTGGTTACATTGACGAAGATCATTTTTTTCTCATCACCATGGTACATCCCGCTGGCATGTATGGCAGTTCCTCCCCTGTTAAGACTGTGAATTATTTTCTCCCTTACTTCTTCATACTTTTCAGTTATAATAAAAAGTGACTTCTGGTAACTTGGCCCTTGAAGTGTTGTGTCAACTACTTTTCCTACAAGGAAAATTACGATCATTGCATAAAATGGGATTTCCCAGTCTTTAAAAACTATCAGGCCCACCAGTACAACTATGGAGTCAAGGTATATAAGAAGCCGGCCAGGCTGAATGCCGGTATATTTGTTTATTACCATCGCCAGTATGTCAGTGCCACCGCTCGAGGCCTTTGATTTGAATATAAGCCCCAATCCAAACCCAAGCAGCACTCCTCCATAAATTG
>CAYSAH010000488.1:0-2000 GCA_964428945.1 uncultured Bacteroidaceae bacterium
GTGAATCCAGGGTTTAATCCCGGACTGTCCATCACTGCCAGTAAATTTGCCTTATACCTTTGTGCCCCTCTGTGTCTTCTTTGTGCATCTTTGTGTTACAGCTATTACACAAAGAACCACAAAGAAGACACAAAGAGACACGAAGAGAAACGAAGAGACACGAAGAGAGACGAAGAGACACGAAGAGAGACGAAGAGAGACGAAGAAATCTATAAGAACACCACGGATATTGCCTGGAACGCGATCATCCTCTCTAAGCGTATAATAGATTTTTATTACTTTTGCAGCGCATCATAAAAAACAAGCATGAAAAAAGCAGAGATCCATACCGAAAAAGGAGTAATGAAAGTTGAATTCTATGACCAGGACGCTCCGAATACCGTCGACAATTTTATAAAGCTATCCAAAAAAGGATTTTACGATGGCTTAACTTTTCACCGCGTGATCCCGGATTTTGTGGTCCAGGGAGGTTGTCCCGACGGTACCGGCGCAGGTGGTCCTGGCTATTCGATCAAATGTGAACTTAACGGCGGCAATCAATACCACGACAGGGGTGTGCTTTCCATGGCTCATGCAGGGAGAAATACCGGTGGATCCCAGTTCTTCATCTGCCATTCGAGAAGGAACACGGCACATCTCGATCGCAACCATACCTGCTTCGGTAAGGTTGTTGAAGGAGTGGAGGTCGTTGATGCCATCAGGCAGGGCGATGTGATCGAAAAGGTTGTGGTAACTGAAGAATAAGCATCTGGCCTTTTAAAGGTAGCGATCTTAACGCTATAAGTGCATTTGTGAACCTGCATATTTCGAATATAAGGGATCTCACTAAACTGGGAATTGACAATATGACCGGACATAAAGATGTTTATGTTTGGGAGCTTCCTTTTCCGCCTTCAGGAGTAAGTGTGCTTTCAGGATTTAGTCCGAATGTCGGATATATTTTGAAAGAGGAGGACTAAGACCAGGCACCATAAATTGTAAGGAGCGGGACGATCATGAATTTATTTGCTTAAAAACAGTTTAACCGGCCCTTTCCTGCTTCTAAAACATAAATTTCTCAGAAGCAGATTATTTATCTTTGCATCATACACCCAAAATTTAAGATTGCTATGAAATCCATTTTCACCTTTCTAATCCTCGTTTTTATGATAAGTGCCTGTGAGAACCCCGGAACAAATAACAACAGGGCGGAGAATCCCTTTTTCCCGCAATTGAATGATCCCATTGCTTACGACAAGGTCACGCAGGGGTATATAAAAGAATATGTTGATGTTGTTCTGACCGAGTGTGAGAAATCCCTTGAAAAAATAAGAACTGAAAAGAAGCCTGATTTCAGCAGTGTTTTTGTGAGCTATGACCAGGTTATCAACAATTTGGAAAAGGCTTCCAACAATAGTTTCCTTTTCTACTGGGTCTCCACCGATTCTCTTGCAAGGGAGCAGGGACTGGAATCCTACAAGCAGGTGGATTCGATGATGAACAGTCTTTCCTCGGATGCAAAGTTATTTGCGCAGATGAAAAAGGTCGCCGCTTCAGACGAATATGAGATGCTCGGGGAAGCAGAAAAGAACCTGGTGGACGACGTGCTCAATTATTTCAAGTACGCAGGAGTTGACCTGGATCCGGAACGGCTTGAAAAATTCAAAAAACTGAAGGCCGAAATCAGCGATCTCTCAAGCCAGTATTCGATAAATATGAATACGGCAAATGAGGTGCTTGTTCTTGATGAAGCGGGTGCCGAAGGAATTCCTGATAATTTTAAGGCAAAATATGGTTCGCCCGAAACAGGGTACAGGATACCTGTAATCCCGGCAACCCGGCAGCCGGTGCTGAATACTGCAATAAAGGAAGAAACAAGGAAGGCCTATACCCTTAAATATATGAACAGGGCTGCCGATAAGAATCTTAGCATTCTCGATGAATTGGTGAGAAAGCGTTACGAGCTTGCCCGGCTGATGGATTACAGGTCATATGCTGCCTATACAACTTCGATGAAGATG
>CAYSAH010000488.1:2010-3274 GCA_964428945.1 uncultured Bacteroidaceae bacterium
TCGAAGAATCCTGAAAATGTATGGAATTTCCTGGATGATCTTATTGAACGTTCTGCAGAGAAGGCAATTAAGGATCATGAAACATTGAAGAAACAGAGGAACAGGCTGTATGGAATGAAAAGTAATGCTCCCGTAAATCCATGGGATATCGCTTACCTGAGGAACCAGATCCTTATCAATGAATACAATGTGGACCAGGAACTCGTCAGGTCCTACCTTTCAATGGACAGGTGTCTTTCAGGTATGATTGAGATCTATGAGGAGCTTCTTGACCTTAAGATCGTACAGGTGAAGGACCCGGCTGTGTGGTATGAGGATGTTTTGCTGTACGAGGTATTTGAAAATGATAAACTCAAGGGGCGCTTTTACCTGGACCTCTATCCACGACCCAATAAGGAATCATGGTTCTATGGCGTGGAGATCAATCCGGGTTGTCTGACAACTGAAGGCTATGAAGTACCCACATGCATGCTCCTTGGGAATTTTACAGGTCCAACGGAGACTACGCCATCCCTGATCAGTTTTGGGGAACTGAATACCTTGTTTCATGAATTCGGCCATATCATGGCAAATATGACCTACAATGGGAAATATGCGAGCCAGTCGGGTTCAAAGGAGGATTTCTCAGAGTCAATGTCGCAGATATTCGAGAACTGGCTCTGGGATTATGACATCCTGGGTTCATTCGCTGTTCACTATGAAACCGGTGAGGTGTTGCCGCGGGAGGTGTTCGACAATATGGAGAAAGCTAAGAATGTTACCTCAGGCTTGGATGCGCAACGCTCTCTTGAAAGTTGTGTGTACGATATGGTCCTTTATGATAAATATGATCCCGCAAACCCGGTAAATACCGACGAGCTCTGGAAGGAAATTGATAAGAAACTTGTCGTCCCTGCCTATATTGAGGGCACGCACCCCCAGGCGAACTGGATCCATATCAATACACATCCTACCTACTATTATGGTTACCTTTGGGCCGAAGTGTATGCACAGGATATGTTCACCGTATTTAAAGAAAACGGGCTCAGGGATAGCAAAACCGGGGTTCGTTACCGCGACCTGGTATTGTCAAATGGCACCCAGCGTGATATCATGCCGGCGGTGGAGGAATTCCTGGGAAGGAAATCCAACAATGAAGCATACATCCGGAGCCTGGGGCTGGAGTGATAAGCAGCGTGCTACTCATTTAAGATCTCTGTATAATAGCTGTTACACAAAGGAACACAAGGCGCAAGGCGCAAGGTATTAGGTATTAGGTATTAGG
>CAYSAH010000489.1:0-3269 GCA_964428945.1 uncultured Bacteroidaceae bacterium
CTTCGGGATCATAAGTGCACAGTTTCCCGGCAGGAAATCTTTTTTCAGTACAAGGTGGATTCCCTGGCTGGGCCTGATGCTTTGTTGGTGGGAGGGATTATCCATATTCAGGATATCATCAACCCATACCCCGGTTGCATTGATAACTGTCGTGGTTCTTAAGTTGAATTCACTGCCATTCAGAACGTTTTTTGCCCCCAGCCCGCTGATATGTCCGTAGCTGTCCTTGTGCAGGGAGCTTACCTCTGTATAATTTAAGGCAAGACCACCCTGTAAGAAGAGTTCATGCAGGAGGTCCATTGCAAGCCTTGAATCGTCGAATTGCCCGTCGTGATAAAGGACCCCTCCTCTGAGGCCCCGTGTTCTGATTCCCGGTAATTTTTCTTCAATCTTTTTTCTGCCCAGGTGCACTGACCTTCCCATGCTGAACCTGCCTGCCAGTATGTCGTAGAATTTCAGTCCTGCGGTATAGAAGATCCCTTCCCACCAACGGTAATTTGGCATGATAAACACCTGGTCATGCACAAGATGGGGAGCATTTTTTAAAAGGTAACCGCGTTCTTTAAGTGCTTCACGTACCATCTTCAGGTCGCCCTGTGCCAGGTACCTTACCCCGCCATGGATCAGCTTTGTACTCTTACTGGAAGTTCCCCTTGCAAAGTCATGTTTCTCCAGCAGCAGTGTACGGTATCCCCGGAGCGCAGCCTCAAGTGCTGCACCGATACCAGAGGCTCCTCCGCCAATTACGATGACATCGAAGGCAGTGGATTCCCCTGTTTCTGAAAGTATATTCTCCCTGCTTTTCATAGGCTCCTATTCATGATCCAGCCATGAGAGCGAGCGTTGAACCGCTTTATGCCAGTTTTTCAGCAGGGCGGTCCTTTCTTCACTTTCCATCGCGGAGGTGTAGCTCTTGTCGGCCTTCCACTGCTGTTGAAGTTCATTGGTATCTTTCCAGAAGCCGGAAGCCAAGCCGGCGAGATAGGCAGCCCCAAGGGCAGTGGTTTCCATAATACGCGGCCTGGTGACATTTGTATCGAGGATATCAGCCTGGAACTGCATCAGGAAATTATTGGCCGAAGCGCCACCGTCAACCCGCAATTCACTGATCCTTTCCCCGGCATCCTCCTCCATGGCTTTTACGACGTCCTTCACCTGGTAGGCGATGCTTTCCAGGGCGGCTCTTACTATGTGGGCTTTCCCTGAACCTCTTGTCAGGCCCATGATCGTGCCCCTGGCAAACTGGTCCCAGTGTGGAGCTCCGAGACCAGCCAGGGCAGGAACGAGGTAAACTCCCCCGTTGTCTTCCACTCCTGAAGCCAGCGCTTCTGTTTCGGATGCATCGCCGATCAGTCCGAGCTCGTCCCGGATCCACTGGATGATGGCCCCTGCAATAAAAATACTTCCTTCAAGGGCATAGGTGATCCTTCCGTCAATTTTCCAGGCTACGGTGGTGAGCAGCCTCGCCTTCGATTTTACAGGAGTTTCGCCCAGGTTCATCACCAGGAAGCATCCTGTTCCATAGGTATTTTTCACCATTCCGGGTTTGAGGCACAATTGTCCGAAAAGGGCTGCCTGCTGATCTCCCGCAACCCCGGTGATGGGGAGACTGAACCCGCTTGTATCAGCCGAGGTTTCGGCAAAAAGTCCGGAAGAAGACTTAACTTCTGCCAGCATAGAGGAAGGGATATTGAACAGGGAGAGCAGTTCATCGTCCCATTTATCTTCATAAATATTGAACAGCATCGTACGGCTCGCATTGGTGATATCAGTGACATGACAGCCGCCACGGGTAAATTTCCAGATCAGCCAGCTGTCAATTGTTCCGAAACAGAGTTCCCCGTTTTCAGCCTGTTTCCTTGCACCTTCAACATTATCGAGGATCCAGGCCACCTTGGTTGCTGAAAAATAGGCATCAATGATGAGCCCGGTCTTGTTTCTTACCATTTCGGCCCTCCCTTCTTCAACAAGTTTGCTGCAGGTACTGGATGTCCTTCTATCCTGCCATACGATAGCGTTATATACGGGCACCCCGGTTTTACGGTCCCAGATGATCACGGTCTCCCGCTGGTTCGTGATACCAATTGATGCGATCTCTGAGGGTATGATCCCGGCTTTTGCGATCACTTCGGCAGTAACGGATGACTGGCTTGACCAGATTTCTTCCGGATCATGTTCGACCCAACCCGGTTTTGGGTAAATTTGCCGGAACTCTTTTTGCGCCTGTGAAATAATTTTTCCATCGTGGTCGAAAAGAATGGCCCTTGAACTGGTCGTTCCCTGGTCGAGGGCCAGGATATATTTTTTGTGATTCATATACATCTATTTAATTTTGAAATTACAAAATTGCAGGAATCTATGGCTGATTTGATACGTAAAATTCTTAAAACATTTTTATAACATGGCCAATGTAAAAACTGTCTGGCAGCAGGGTTCGATGGTTACGAGCATTGAAACCGTTCCTCCGCCTGATTTGATCAATCATATCGAGACCACTTTTCTTGGAACACCCGGTGGATTGCAATACCATCATACCACGGGCATTGAGAAGCTGAAAAAGATCCCCAATTGTTATTTTGTTCTCCTCAGGAGGTCAGGAAACATGCTTGGCTCGATCGGGTATGTGCTGCGAAATACAAAGACCGGAGACAAGGAGCACAAGACCTGGCTCATACGCTATTTCTCTGTCAAGGCTCCATTACGGACTGAAAAAAAATCGGGAAAGGAGATCAGAAAGAGGGCGATAGGCGACAGATCGGTTTCCCTGCTAAAGGATATTACACACATTTTCCACGATAATCCTGAGAGGCTAAAAGATCTTGATGTGAAAGAGATTCCCAGGGCTGTGATCTACGGGCTCGTTGAGAAAAAGAATGAGCGCTCGAGGAATTTTGCCGAAATAGGAGGCTTCATTAAGACCGGAAGCGCAGAGTCCTTCATGTTTTCGAGGTTGAGGCAGAGGAAGAATATTGAAGTTGAATGTCTGGGGAAAAGGGATATCCCCGCAATGAAGAGCCTGCTGGAAGAATTTTATAAGGGTCATGCCTTCTATTTTGATGAATATCTTTTCATAAACAATAATTATTTTGTTCTGCGTGAAAACGGGGAGATCATCGCCGGTCTTCAGGCCAACGATGAAGCGTGGGAAATTAAAACCATCGGAAGCAAATTCATTGATACAATCATTAGATTTCTGACCCGGATCCCCTACATCGGAAAACGCTTCAGCTTTAGGGAAATGAGGTTCCTCGGTATCGAAGGCCTTTATT
>CAYSAH010000490.1:0-3268 GCA_964428945.1 uncultured Bacteroidaceae bacterium
CCCTGTTTCTCCGGCTGCAGGCTGTGACGAGTATCAGCAAGCCAAGCACAATTGAACTCCATTTCATATTCTGTTCGCTTATTCCGTATGTACCGACAATTTGCTTTTATCTTCAGGAAAGGTCAAGGTGGGCCAGACCGTATGGTGCACGGTTGGGCCTGCTGAGCATACTGTTGGCAGCATCATTGTTTGTGAACACTTCCCTTTGCGGATCATATTTCAGCTTCCCGGGGATTTTCATTGCAATGTGACTGACCAGGCATGTTGAGCAGGCCCGGTGACCTGGTTCAACAGGAGAGATTGGTTCCTCTCTTGACCGGATGCAATCGAGCCAGTTTTTGTGCTGGTCTTCGCTCCTGTACAGGTGTATCTCACCAGGTCCGATCTCTGATCTCAAAATTGCCGTATCACTTGCGTCGAGCGCCCTGCTGCTTGCTTCAGCGGCCACAGGGTCGGTAGTCGTAGCCTGGTAATCGCCCCTGGAGACAAAGATCCACCCCTCACTTCCCTCGTAGCGGATCCCGTTGGTATATCCGCCACTGATCAGCATTTCAATATCATTTTCAAACAAGGCCCTCACCATGAAATCACCATGAACATCCCACATTCCTGACCGGGGGAACTGTGCCACCGCTTCAACTTCAATGGGATTAGTATATTCTGTATCGATTCCCCAATTGGCAGAATCGATATGATGCTGACCCCACCCTGTGATCATTCCGGCTCCAAATTGTTCACATCTTAGCCATCCCGGCCGGCCAAAATCATTTTGGGGATGAACCCGGGTTTCCGTATAGTAAACCTCGGGTGTGGAACCGAGCCACATATCATAATCCAGGTTTTCAGGTATGGGCATCACGCTGGTTTCCGGACCTGAGGGATCTCCCGGAAGCCCGATCTTTACAGTATGGACTTTCCCTATCCTGCCATTTCTTACCAGCTCTGCTGCGATCCTGAACTGGGACGAGGACCTTTGCTGTGTTCCCATCTGCAGGATCACCCCTTTTTTGCGTACAATATCACTTAAAATGCGACCTTCCCGCACCGTAAGTGAAGTAGGTTTCTGAAGATAAATATCCTTGCCTGCCAGGGCCGCTTCAACAGCGGGTTGGGCGTGCCAATGGTCAGGGGTGCTTATAATAACGGCATCAATATCGCGGCTTTGAAGCATCTCTTTATAATCAGCATAAATACGTGTATCCATGTACTTCTTCTTCCCTGACTTTTCAGCATAAAAACCGTCAAGAAATCTTTTGCCTTTTTCTGCCCGCAGGGAATCAGGATCGCATACCCCGATAACGCGTGCAATATCATACTTAAGCGTATCCGGCAGGTCATGCGACATGGCGATCCTCCCGAAACCGATCTGACCGATCTGGATCTTATTGCTCGGAGCCGTTTTACCAAATACAGAGGAAGGCACAATGGTTGGTACCACAAAGGCTCCCGCACCCGTAAGGGTCGCTTTAATGAATTTTCTTCTTTTCATATCCTGTTCCTTATAATTTTACAAAATTTCATGAGCAGAAACATTGCATCGCCTCTCTGCAGCATTCCATTCCACCTTTGCTCTTCTACACCATTCTCCTTTTCCACTTTTCCCTTCTCCACCTTTCCTCTTTTCCATCATTCCCCTTTCCCGAGCACCCAAACAATTCCACCCCTTAAATGCTTTCTGAAATTCTCATCCTGGTAATATTCGATCTTGTGTCCCAGGGCCGTGTAAAACACCCTGCTGCCTTCAAATTCCTGGTACCATGCAAGGGGGAACTGGTCGCCGAATACCGTACCGGGATACACCGGTTTCTGGTCATCTTCAACGGTGCTTAGATCAGCAGCAAGCAAAATATGTATGGCCGGGTTTAAGTGATCGGAATAATAACACTCATCCTCCCACCTCCAGGGAGAGGGCAAATGGGCCGTTGAAGGATGGGTATGGTCAATTACTTTGATTTCAAAAGATTGCAGCAGCGGGTGACGAACGAATGTTTCCCCGACAAGCTGTCCGTACCAGGGCCAGTCACGCTCCGATGCATTTGCCGAATGAATGGCCATAAAGCCTTTCCCTGATCGTATAAACGACTGGAAGTTCTCACGCTGTTCCTCATTCAAAAAGGCTTCATTGTTTGAATTTGAAAAGATGATCGCATCAAATTCATTCAGTCGCTTCTCTTCAAATATAAGGGGATCATCTCCAGCCTCAGTTTTAATACCCATGGATGTGCATATTTCTTCCAGCGCCTTAATGCCTGCTTCAATATTATCATGCACATAGCCTTCCCCGTTCCTGGTATAGATCAGGACAGATTTGCCTTTAAGGTTCTTCTCCTGCGAACATGCCATGGCTGAAACCATTACCATAATTATTATAATGAACTTCCTCATTTAAGATTATGTTTTTATAGTTAATTCATTAAGAACCTTGTGGGATCTAAAACAAATGGCCGCATTAAATATTTCTCAGCTCCAATTTGGAAGCATATCCCTGTATAAAAACTACCTGACTATTTCAATTACAGGTGCTTTTGCAAATCCGTTCCAATACCTGTCAGCCTCTTCCGGTGTTACAGATCCGTCAAAAACGATCATCCTGTATTTCAAAACATAATCCACAGCCGGCTCTATTACCCAATCCTTGTGACGAATGGGACAAAATTCAAAAAACATCTCCCCCTGGTTTGTGTCTGCAGGCCAAACGCGCATAGGTTCCGGGTGCTCCCTGTTTTCCGGATGGCTCAGGAAAAGGATGCCTGACCTTCCATCTTTTGTGTCTGATTCGCCCTCAACAATGCACCAACGGGCTTTCGTTCCATCGGCTGTCAGACGATCATTTCCTTCTGATGTAAGAATGGTGCAAGTTTCAGCTTTCCATTTCTCAGTTGCCCTGTATCCGATACCTCCGCCATACCTGTACGCATCAAAAAGGATCGTGTCTTCAAGGTTATTTCTGAAGCTTGTGAACAGATCAAGCATATACCGGTTTTTATCTTCTTCTCTCCCCCAATATCGTACATCCCAGAATTCGTCCATCGTTGCGCGTTCTCCCTCTTCATCCCCAAAATCTATGTGTTCATGAAGTGCGGTGAAAGATGAAAATACCGCTCCTTCAGATCTTGTTAAGATTGCTTTGGAGCGTACGGTACCTTCTCCCTTTGCAAGGTTCCAGTAATCGATCTCCCTGCCATTTATATGTGTAAGGGTCCAGGGATTCCATATCCCGTAATGATGATAATGATCAGGAGCCTGTATCCGGGTGAGAAGCTCTCCA
>CAYSAH010000491.1:0-3263 GCA_964428945.1 uncultured Bacteroidaceae bacterium
CTGCGATCATACAGGATACCTATACTGCAAAGGTATTGATGCTGGGTTTCATGAATGAAGAAGCATATGCCAAAACAAGATCAGAAAGGAGGGTCACCTTCTTTAGCAGGACAAAAAACAGGCTTTGGACAAAAGGGGAGGAGAGTGGTAATTTTCTTGATGTTACGGAGATAATTGAAGATTGTGATGCTGATACCCTGCTTATTAAGGTTGTGCCTGTTGGACCGGTTTGTCACACAGGTGCTGATACCTGTTTCTCTGAGGAAAATAAAGGTGATATAGGATTCCTTCGCCATTTGCAGGACCTTATCAAACAAAGAAAGATCGATCTTCCGGAAAATAGTTATACCACCAGTCTCTTCAAAAAGGGGATCAATAAGATCGCCCAGAAGGTTGGGGAGGAAGCCATTGAACTGGTGATAGAGGCCAAAGATGATAATGCTGAATTATTTTTGAATGAATCAGCTGACCTTTTATATCACCTGCTCGTTTTATTGACAGAAAAAGGTTTTGATATTTCAGATGTTACCAGGGTACTGGAACAACGACATAAGAAGTAGGATTACCCTATCATTGCACGCTAAGCCTGATCATCTCCTTCTCCCTGATATTGTTTGCCCATAAGCGAGCGTAAGCCAGGGAAAATCGTTGCTCTGTTGTAAATCCATCGGTTTCCGGCTCCGGAGTTGCAGCAGCCCAGGTTTTCCTCAGAGCCTCAAAAGAGATATTCACTCCTCCAGGATCAGCCAGAGAAGTCAAAATTTGTAATATCTACTGGTTTTGACATGACAAAGGAATGGAAAAGTGGAATAATGGAATAATGAAAGGATGGAATATTGTTTGATTGAAAAAAAGATATATTGTTATCAGCCATAATTCTTATTCTCCATCCTTCCATTAAATATATATTCCCCGAATAACAGGAATACTCAATTGCAAATCTAAAACTCATCCAGCGTCTTGCGGATGATCTCCACGCATTCCATGATCTGCTCCTCGGTAATAACAAGCGGAGGTGCAAAACGGATGATATGCTCGTGGGTAGGCTTTGCAAGCAATCCGTTATTCTTTAAGGCTATACAAACATCCCAGGCAGTTTTACCATCCTTGGGAGCAATAACTATAGCATTCAGCAGTCCTTTTCCGCGTACCAGGCTTACCATAGGATGCTTTATCTTTCTCAGCTCAGCACGAAACAGTTCTCCAAGTTTGGCAGAACGGTCTGCCAGCCCTTCTTCCCTGATCACTTCGAGAGCGGCAATTGCAACTTTGGCTGCTATTGGATTTCCACCGTAAGTTGATCCATGCTCACCTGGCTTAATAACCAACATAATGTCATTATCAGCAAGCACCGCAGAAACAGGGTAAACTCCGCCTGACAATGCTTTTCCAAGGATCAGGATGTCAGGACGCACATTTTCGTGATCACACGCAAGCAGCCTTCCTGTACGGGCAATTCCTGTCTGAACTTCATCGGCGATGAAAAGCACATTCTTTTCCTTGCACAATTTGTAGGCCTTGTTCAGGTACCCGTCATCAGGGACATAAACACCAGCTTCCCCCTGAATGGGTTCAACAAGAAACCCTGCAACATTAGGATCTTCCAGGGCCTTTTTCAATGCTGGAATATCATTATAAGGAACTACTTCAAAACCAGGCGTGTAGGGTCCGAATCCTTTGTATGAATCAGGATCTGTGGACATAGATATAATTGTGATCGTACGGCCATGAAAATTGCCTTCACAAACAATTATTTTAGCCTTGTTTTCAGTAATTCCTTTCTTTTCGTAAGCCCATTTCCTGCAAAGCTTAAGTGCTGTTTCGTCTCCTTCTGCTCCTGAGTTCATCGGAAGTACTTTATCGTAGCCAAAATATTTGGTGACATACTCCTCGAATTCACCAAGTACACTATTATAGAAAGCCCTGCTGGTGAGGGTGAGTTTGTTTGCCTGCTCAGTCATTGCACCTATGATCTTTGGATGGCAATGTCCTTGATTTACAGCCGAGTATGCTGAAAGGAAATCATAGTATCTTTTTCCTTCAACATCCCATACATGCACCCCTCTTCCCTTATCAAGGACCACCGGTAGCGGATGATAATTATGTGCACCAAATTTGTCTTCTCTCTGGATGTAATCTTGTGTATTCATTGGTTCCGAAAGTATTAAATAAGTCAAAATAATTATTAGCTTGTAAAGTTAATCGAATAAGCTTTTTATCAGCATGCAATAAGCAAAGATTTTAGGCTTTTTATATGATTAAGTCCATTCTGGCCCGATTTGAAACATAATTTTCAGTTTGTTGTTGAATGAGTAAGCAATTAGAAGATGTAATGAAGCTACATAGAATTTTAAACGATCGATGGAGCCCGTCAGTTTTTTCGGACAGGAGAATTGAAATGGATGTATTATTATTGCTTTTTGAAGCCGCACGGTGGGCTCCTTCAAGCTATAATGCACAACCATGGAAATTTATATGGGGTATGAAAGGAGACGACACCTATCCGTTGCTGTTTGACCTGATAAGTGAAAACAACCAGCGTTGGGCAAAAACTGCACCATTGCTGGTTTTAAGCATTGCGGAGACTATTCCGCCAGGCCGGAAATCAGTTAATCGTTTTGCTTTTTATGATACTGGAATGGCTGTTGGCAACCTCCTTGCCCAGGCGACTTATTCGGGACTATCAGTTCACCAGATGGGAGGATATGACAATGAGAGGGCGAAAATCGTTCTAAATCTGCCCCATGCATTTGAACCGGCAGCGATGATGGCTATAGGGTACATCGATAAAAATGGCAAGGGAGAAGCTCAGGGAAGTCAAAAAGTGCGGGAGAGAAATCCACTGGAAACATTCCTGTTTAACAGGAAATTAAGATCAGAACCTGGCAGTTAACTTTACGTTGAAACGCCTTCCGGTAAGATAATTCGGAACTCCAAACTGCGCCGGTACACCTTGTTGATTAGATATAGTCCTTATCCAGGTATATGATGCTTCATTATTAATGCCCAGCAGGTTAAATATCTCTCCACTGATCCACACACTGGTAAAATTGCGGAATGGATTCTTTTCTCCCAGCTGCTGGTTTTCGCGTTTGATTATTTTTGAGAATCCAAGATCTACACGTCTGTATGGTTTCATTTTGAAGGTAGTGTAGTATCGTGTTTCATCCGGGTGACTCAATGGAAGCCCGGTACCATAAAAAGCGCTTAACTGAACCTTGTAATCAGGATTATTGGGCAGGTAATCCTGGAAATAAACGCCT
>CAYSAH010000492.1:0-3255 GCA_964428945.1 uncultured Bacteroidaceae bacterium
CTCTCTTATAAGTTCAACCCTGTTTCCGGCAAGATCAATATACTCATCTCCATATAGTTCTTTTAATAGTGAAACATTCTCCATCAACACATTCTGGTACTTAACTGCCGTCGGGACAATATGATTGATCGCAAGATCTCCAAGTACCCTTGCTTCGATCTGTATTTTCAAAATATAATTTTCATACATTACCTCTACCCTTGCCTCAAGTTCGCTTTCACTTAATATACCGAGTGATCCGAATAATTTTTTGGAAGACTCACTAACAAATGCCTCGATTGCCTCAGGAATATCTGTAATATTTGTAAGTCCGCGCTTTTTTGCCTCCTTTATCCAGCTGTCACTGTAGTTATCTCCCTCGAAGCGAATTGACTTCGATGCAATGATCAACTCCCGGAGCACCTGGAATATGGCTTCATCTTTCTTCACCCCTTTGTTTACAAGTTTTTCAACTGCTTTGGCAAATTCCTTCAATTGCGCAGCTACTGCTGCATTCAGAACCGCCATAGGGGTTGCACAGTTTGCACTGCTTCCCACTGCCCTGTATTCGAACCTGTTGCCGGTGAAAGCAAAGGGAGAGGTCCTGTTCCTGTCTGTATTATCAAGCAGAATTTCAGGGATTTTTCCAATATCCAGTTTCAACTCCGTTTTCTCGTCAGGAGTCATTTTCCTGTTTGTCACCTGCTCCTCGATCTGATCAAGCATTTTAGAGACTTCGGAACCAAGGAAGCATGAGAGAATAGCAGGAGGTGCCTCATTTGCGCCTAGTCGATGAGCATTTGAGGCAGTCAGTATACTTGCCCTGAAAAGGTCCTGGTGGTCATAGACCGCTTTTATGGTATTTACTACAAAAGTGAGAAATTGAAGGTTAGACTTGGGGTTTTTTCCTGGAGAATGAAGTACAACACCTGTATCTGTCGAAAGTGACCAGTTATTATGTTTTCCCGAACCATTGACTCCCTTAAAAGGTTTTTCGTGGAAGAGCACCCTGAAACCATGATGACGTGAGATGCGTTTCATTAATTCCATGATCAAAACATTCTGATCAACGGCAAGGTTACATTCATTATAAAGGGTTGCTATCTCATATTGATTAGGGGCAACTTCATTGTGACGTGTTTTAACCGGGATCCCAAGTTTATAGGCTTCAAATTCCAGTTCTTTCATAAAGGCACCCACTCTTTCGGGAATTGAACTGAAATAATGATCTTCAAGTTGCTGATCCTTAGCAGAAGCATGTCCCATCAATGTCCGTCCTGTAAGGGAAAGATCAGGCCGTGCATAATACAATGCCTCATCCACCAAAAAATATTCCTGCTCCCAGCCCAGGTTAGCCTGAACTTTAGTTACATCCTTGTCAAAATACTGGCATACCTCTGTAGCAGCAGCATCTACTGCGTTCAAGGCACGTAATAACGGTGTTTTATGGTCCAGGGCTTCCCCGGTATATGAAATAAAAATCGTTGGGATACTTAATGTGTCCCCAATAACAAAAGCAGGTGAAGATGGGTCCCATGCAGTATATCCCCTGGCTTCAAAAGTATTTCTTAATCCACCACTTGGGAACGAAGATGCATCAGGTTCCTGCTGGGCCAGTGCTTTTCCTGAAAACGACTCCACAATATCTCCTGTATCACTGTAATCCAGAAAAGCATCGTGCTTTTCAGCTGTACCACCAGTGAGGGGTTGAAACCAGTGTGTGTAGTGAGTAGCCCCCAGATCAACAGCCCATGCCTTCATACCTATTGCTACTGAGTCTGCCATTTTCCTGTCAATCGGGGTCCCTCGAAAAATGGCTTTTTGAACGTGATCATATGCATCCTGGGAAAGGAATTTCCTCATTTTGCTATCATCAAATACATTCACACCGAAATAATTTGTCACCTCCTTTGAAGGGGGATCAACATGTATCGGTTTACGGTTGTTTACCTTTTCCAAAGAAGAAAACCTTATTATTGCCATATAAAGTAAATTAGCTGAATTTTAGCACAAGATAAGCACAAATCGTTGCTTTTTTGAACAGCACCCCTGATTTTAACGTTTGAACTATTAAAAAAAAGGGGTGCCGGTAAGCGGACACCCCTAATATATTTAATTACGCCGAAAAATTAAACTTTCGCAGCTTTTGTTGATCTCACAATTACTGCTGCAACTTTATATGGATCAGCATTGGAAGCAGGCCTTCTGTCTTCTAATCTGCCTTTCCATCCCTTCTCAATTGTGGAGATCGGAATTCTTATAGATGCACCCCTGTCAGAAACACCATAAGAGAATCTATCGATTGATTGAGTTTCGTGCGCCCCTGTCAGCCTTTGCTCGTTGTCGGCTCCATAAACAGCAATATGTTCCTGGATATGTTTTCCGAATTCTTCACATATTGCGGTAAATAGTTTTTCTCCTCCAATATCGCGCATGGCACCATTCGAGAAGTTAGCATGCATACCTGAACCATTCCAGTCACCTTTTACAGGTTTAGGGTGTATATTAATACGAACTCCATACTTTTCACCCACACGCTCTGCAAGATACCTGGCAACCCAGGTTTGGTCACCTGCCGCTTTTGCTCCTTTAGCAAAAATCTGGTATTCCCACTGACCTTTCATCACTTCTGCATTGATCCCTTCAATATTGAGTCCTGCTTCGATACATGCATCCAGGTGCTCCTCAACCAAATTACGCCCAACTGTGAATTCAGCACCGACTGAACAATAGAATGGTCCCTGTGGCGGAGGATAATAACCGGGAGCAGGAAATCCTAGTGGTGTATGGTGATCGAGATCCCATAAAACATACTCCTGCTCAAATCCAAACCAAAAATCTTCATCATCATCATCAATTGTGGCCCTTCCATTTGAAGGGTGTGGGGTCCCATCAGGATTCATAACCTCAGTCATAACGAGATAACCGTTACTTCGCTGGGGATCCGGACAAACAAAAACAGGTTTAAGGATACAATCAGATTTGCTTCCGGTTGCCTGCTGTGTTGATGAACCGTCAAATGACCAAAGTGGTGCACCTTCAACGGTCCCATCATAGTCTGAAACTACAAGGGTTTTGCTTCTCATCATCTGAGTTGGCTTGTAGCCATCCAACCAGATATACTCTAATTTTGATTTCATAATACTTGAGTTTTTAAAATATATTGAATAACTATTCTATTTTTTCGTATTTATTTTACTACCCCCTATATTTTTTAGGGGGTATAAATATTTTTTTGTGTTCTTAAAAACTTCATCCGATACAACTGCCTCGAAA
>CAYSAH010000493.1:0-3231 GCA_964428945.1 uncultured Bacteroidaceae bacterium
TAACCTCATTTATCATAGTTTGATTGGTTAAAACTATATAAGATTGTTGTGGAAAGACTGAAATTTTAAAGAACAATCCCAATATCAAATTTAAGTCATATAAGTGCTGAATGCGAAAAATATAGCCAAAGTATAGAAAAAAGACAGATGCAAATTACATAATGCATTGAATATAAATGACATGAAGAAATATTCGATATAGAATATTATACCTAATCTTAATGGATAACTTCCGTTGGAGTGGCCATTGGATTTTTATCTTGCAACTCATTTCATGATATTTGAGAATCAAATCCTAAACTAAATTATAGTAATTTTAATTTGAAAAGGGTGAAATAGTGATACCATTAAGGGAGTAATATATGTATTTGAAGAACAGGTGTTTTAAAGCGTATGCGGACGCTTTACAGCTTGTATTTATTTAAAATTATCTTTTTATCAGGTTCCTATTTTATTCAATAATGTCTATTTTTCATTAAAACGATTGATTTATTACAGAGTTTTTTCCTCTGAATAGGTTCTAATGTTATCTTTATGGTCCCGAATCTCTTATCTTTTAACCTGGAAAATCAAACACTGCAAACTACAAAATAACAAGTCATGATAAAACTATTTAAAAAGTTAGGAAATATTAAATACACAAGGACTTTTGCCTTGCTCCTGGGTTTATCAGCTACCATCTGGTTCCTGATACGTGTAATTCCAAAACCATCAAGGGCAGCATATCCATGTATGAAAGCAGCTGCACCGCTCATGTCGTCATTTATGATCTACCTGATCGGGATAAGTGTTTCAGTATTCTCATATAAGAAATTTAAGGCAAGCATACGTTCGTCCAGGTACCTTATTTCAACTGCATTTTTACTTCTGTTCGTTTTGTCTCTTTCAATATTCATTGTGAATGATCCGACAACATCCTTTGCCAGCAGCCTGAAAGGCATTGATGCTACCTTCCCTATCCCTTCCAATGAACCGATCGGAACAGCCATTGGCTTAAAACCAGGCCGCGTGGTCTGGGTGCACGATCCAAGGGCTACCAATGAAGATTATGATCCCGACAATGCAGGGAATGACTGGTGGTTATCTGACAATAATGCGGATCGGGACGTAATTGCAGGAATGCTCGAAAAAGGACTCATGGAATATGCTGATGCAGCAACTGTAAGTGAAGCCTGGACAGCAATTTTTACTGCATATAATTCTTCTCACGGAAGAGGTAGTGTGGGCTATACTGCCGGTGAGAAATTTGCCATAAAGCTTAACATTACCAACTCTTCCAGTACAGCGGCCAACAGGATGAATTCAACTCCACAGCTTGTTTACGCAATCCTGCATGAGCTTGTTGATGTTGTAGGAGTGGCAGAGTCAGATATAACCATTGGCGACCCCTACAGGGATTTCAGGCCGGAATACCGCCAGCAGGTAGCCGCCGCATATCCCAATGTGCATTATGTGGATGGAGATGGTGGTACCGGGGTAAGTGTTACCGTGCCCTCCGCTCAGGATGTACTATTTTTCAGTAATGGTACGGCTTCCGGAAATAATAATGTAGCTTCCTCGAGGTTGCCGCAGCATTACCTCGATGCTACATACTTTATTAATATGCCCTGTTTAAAAACCCATGATGAGGGAGGGATTACCCTAATTGCTAAAAACCACCAGGGATCTTTTATTGGAGCGAACCAGGCCCCAAAAGATCAGTTCGCAATTGATATGCACAAAAGCCTTCCGAAAAATATGAGCGGAACAGGCAAATACAGGCATACTGTTGATTATATGGGACACAAGGACACAGGAGGAAAGGGGTTGATCTACATTATTGACGGAATCTGGGCAGGTGAAAGCTGGCAGGGATGGATCTCAAAATATGTATCTGCTCCCTTCAACAATGATTATCCAAACTCTCTTTTTATTGGACAGGATCCTGTTGCAATGGAATCTGTCTGCTTTGACATCTTGTTCGAGGAATATGACCAGGATGCAGGGAAAGCAAAATACCCGATCACTTACAAAAACGAGATCGCCGATTACCTGAAGCAGTGCGCAAGCAGTGAATATTGGCCCGACGGACTGGAATATGATCCGGAAGCTGACGGTACCCCGATTGGGAGCCTGGGTGTACTGGAGCACTGGAACAATGCAACAGACAGGCAGTATTCCCGCAATCTGGGAACAGGCGATGGCGTTGAATTGAAATACATCCTGGTTGACCCGAACGACAATAGCTCCTCATCCTATATGCCTGATGCAATGTTCGAGCTTGCACCAAATCCATTCAGTGACCATACAACATTCACAGCCAGGGGATTATTGTCTGACCAGGCAAAACTTTACATATACAACATGAAGGGACAGCTTGTTAATTCAATTGATTTTGGAACTTCAGAAAAGCTAATCTGGGATGGTACCGATGCAAAAGGGAATGCTTTAGAAAACGGGATATATGTATTTTCAGTTTCTGATAATTCCTGCATAAAATATTCAGGGAAAGTAGCTCTTTCAAGATAAGAGCCGAAAGTGTTTCAGGGATGAGGATAAAGAGGATTCTATTTTTCTTAACTTTTATTGGCTTGGCTTTTTTCCTGTTTTCGGAGTGTAACAGGAATGAAACCTGCGAGGAATGTACCTTTACCTCGATCAGAAGCTTTACGATCGACGCTGAGGGTATAAAATACCTGGCAACGAATGATGGCTTGTTCAGTTTCTCAAGTGATGGCTGGGCAAAACTAAGCGGGGAGGAGCAGTCCCTTTCTTTGAATGACCTCGCACTTTCTAAAGGACTTGACCTTTGGGTCGCAACCGATGAGGGTGCCTGGGATTTCTTCTCCGATACATTGATAAGGGCCTCATCCAACGGATTGTTAAGTGATAATGTGCATTTCATGTATATCGACGATGCCAGAAACATGTATTTTGCCACCGATGAAGGACTATCGGTTCTGTATGGCAATACCTGGTACGATACCACCGGAAGGGATTCTTTATTGTTGTCGTTTGAGCCAACCGATATTGCTGTTACAATAAATAAATTCGTCTATATAACAACCCGTGGAGGAGGTGTGGAGAGGGTAAACGTTGGGGTCGATGGCTTCAGTGGTGCAACCTTGTTCGACACAGACTGGTCGGGACTGAGATCCAATATAGTATACAATGTTTTTGTGGATGATACGGTGCAATGGTATGGAACTGAAAATGGTGTTGCGATCCATTATACCGAATATACCAAGTGGG
>CAYSAH010000494.1:0-3228 GCA_964428945.1 uncultured Bacteroidaceae bacterium
GTTCAAATCTCATATCCTTTCTCCTTCTTATCCTTCCTTCCTCCAACAATTTCTCCAGAAGCCGGGTGAGATGCTCCTCTTCAATCAATACTTTGTCAGCCAGACCCTGGAGATCGGTTGGTCCAGATTTCAATTGGTCTATAATCTTCGACTTGTAGGTGGCCAATTCACTTTTCGTCGGATCTTTATGGGAATTCGCCCTGCAAACATCACATTGACCGCAAACTCCGGCATTTTTTTGTCCAAAGTAGGCAAGCAGGTACTGGCTGCGGCATATTGAATCGCCTTTAGCATATCCCAGGAGTTCATTCATCCGATCGATGAATCTTTCCTTTCTGAACTTATAACGCTCAGCAGATATTAAAATATTTTTCTCCTCAAGCCTTTCCTCCAGCAAGGTAATAACAGGATTACCTTTCTTTGGTATATAGTTTATTACCTGCATACCGGCGAGCTTTACCAGGTAATGATACACATCTTCCTGCTTCATTTTTGCCCTGCCGGCAAGTGTAAATTCATCGAAAGCAACATACTGTGAGAATAAACCGGTGTATGACCTCAGCAGTAGTTTTATAAATCCGTCCAGATCTGGATTTTTGACCTGGAATTTATATAATTCGTCACGGCCAACTGTAAAGTGTATCCTGGATGGATTATTGATCTCATCTGAGATTTCAAAATAACCTTCCCTCGAAAGAATTGTAAGTGCGTTGGTGAGGGTTATTGCATCGAATTTGTTTTTTGAAAGAAATTCTCCCAGGATAAAATCCATTGATGCCCCTTTTCCCCCGCCAACAGGGATTTGAAGATGATTAAACAAGGCCTTATAAACCTCCCTGATCACCTCGAAACCTGGAAAATTCACCTCTATTCTCCTTAGGGCCTTTTTTTCATCTGCACCGCTGAACAGGAGAATCGCCCATGCTTCCTTTTCGTCCCGTCCTGCCCGTCCTGCTTCCTGGAAGTAAGCTTCTGGCGAATCAGGAAGGTCCATATGAATAACAAACCTGACATCCGGTTTATCGATCCCCATTCCAAAAGCATTGGTAGAAACCATGATTCTTGTTTTATCCTGTTGCCATGCTTCCTGTCTATTCATTCGGGTTTCAAACTTCAGACCGGCATGGTAGTAATCGGCGCTCATTCCATTTTTAAGCAGCAAATCAGAAATCTCCCTTGCATTTTTCCTGTTTCGTACATATATCACTCCTGACCCTCCGACTTTGCCCGCGATCTTCAGCATCTCCCTGTATTTGTCTTCGGTTTTCCTCACAAGGTAAACCAGATTTTTCCTTTCAAAACTCTTCTGCAGAAGATTTGGCTTCCTGAATTCAAGTCTCTCCATGATATCCCTGGCAACCTGGGGAGTAGCAGTAGCAGTGAGGGCAAGAACCGGGACTTCCGGGACCAATTCCCTGAGTGCCGCAATGGTAAGGTAAGAGGGTCTGAAATCATAACCCCACTGCGAGATACAGTGTGCCTCATCTACTGCAATAAGGTTAACATTCATCTGTTGTACCCTCACTCTGAAAATTTCCGTTGAAAGGCGCTCAGGTGAGAGATACAGGAACTTGTAATCACCAAAAACACAATTATCAAGAGCAATGCCTATCTCATCTCTTGTAAGCCCGCTGTGAATAGCCAGGGCCTTTATTTTCCTGGCTCTCAGATTTTCAACCTGGTCCTTCATTAAGGCAATAAGCGGAGTGATCACAAGACAGATACCATCCTTTGCAAGGGCAGGTACCTGGAAGGTAATGGATTTCCCGCCTCCTGTGGGCATGAGCGCAAGTGTATCCCTGCCCGAGGCTGCTGATTCCACAATCTCCTGCTGCAGGGGACGGAATTCGGAATAACCCCAATACTGCCTGAGAATATCATGGTATATGCCCATATTATACTGATTAGGAACGGGTTAATTTATAATTGTTAACAAATCTTAAACGCTCTGAAAGTATCCGTTATATTGCCCTTTTTTTTGTACTTTTGCGACATTTAAAATTAATCAAAGAAACACAAAATGTCTTTTACTGAAAAGAAAATAGCATCTGAAGGCCTGACCTTTGACGATGTTCTTCTGATGCCTGCATTTTCGCAGGTATTACCCCGGGAGGTTTCACTGTCATCCAGGTTTTCAAAAAACATTGTTTTAAATACTCCTGTTGTATCCGCAGCGATGGATACCGTCACCGAGGCTCAAATGGCTATATCAATTGCCAGGGAAGGCGGTATCGGTGTGATACATAAGAACATGTCCATTGCGCAGCAGGCTATCGAAGTCCGTAAGGTAAAAAGAGCTGAAAGTGTAATGATATATGAACCTATTACAATTTCAAAGGAAGCCACGGTAACTGACGCTTTGAATTTAATGAAGGAATACAAGATCGGTGGTATTCCGGTGGTAAATGAAGACAAGGTCCTCATCGGAATAGTTACAAACCGCGATCTCCGCTTTCAGCAAAATATGGATCGGATGATCGAAGAGGTTATGACTTCCAAAAATATTATTACAACGACAAGTAATACCGACCTAAGCCAGGCAGGCCAGATCCTGCAGAGGCACAAAATTGAGAAATTACCGGTGGTTGATGATCACAACAGGCTGATTGGATTGATCACCTACAAAGATATTACCAAATCGAAAGACAGGCCAAATGCAGCGAAAGATACAAAAGGAAGGCTAAGGGTTGCCGCAGCTGTTGGTGTGTCAGGAGATGTTGAGGCTAACGTCAGGGCACTTGTTGATGCAGGTGTTGATGCTGTGGTTATTGATACTGCGCACGGACACTCAAAAGGAGTGATCGAAACATGCAGGAAGCTCAAGAAAATATTCACAGAAATTGATATAGTTGTTGGAAACATTGCCACTGCAGAAGCTGCAAAGGTGTTGATCGAAGCAGGCGCGGATGCTTTGAAAGTGGGTATCGGACCAGGGTCAATCTGCACTACCAGGGTAGTTGCAGGAGTTGGTGTTCCTCAGCTGACGGCTATCTTCGACGTAGCAGTTGAAGCAGCAAAACACAACATTCCTGTTATAGCTGATGGAGGAATCAGGTATTCCGGCGATATCGTTAAAGCCCTTGCCGCCGGAGCAAGCACTATAATGGCAGGCTCTCTCTTTGCAGGAGTTGAGGAATCACCCGGTGAAACCATTATTTACAATGGTAGAAAATATAAATCCTACAGGGGAATTGGATCTGTTGAAGCTATGCACCAGGGCTCAAAAGA
>CAYSAH010000495.1:0-3224 GCA_964428945.1 uncultured Bacteroidaceae bacterium
ATCCCAATGTTGCATTATCATTCCTGAAAATCCTTGCGGGGTTACCCACTACCAATGAGTTATCAGGTACATTAAAGCTTACAAATGAATTTGGGGCAATTAATACATTCTTACCAATCTTTATTTTCCCGGTTATGACTGCGCCTGTACCTATCCATACATTGTCATCAATGGTTGGATGTCCTTTTGTCGGTCCTCGCAGAGTTTGTCCTAATGTCACTGTGTGAGCAATGTTACAATTTTTCCCAATTTTCACGGGAGCACCAATAATAACTGGTCCTTGATGCTCGCTCAGGAAAAATCCTTCTCCTATCTGGGCTCTTGGATTAATTTGAAACCCATACTTATATGAATATCTACGTAAAAGCAACCTGTAGAAGATTCCAGGTATTGAATACTTTTTGTTTTGTTGGACTTTTCTAAATAAAAATGTATATCTAAAACCGGAAATGAACCAAGCCTCAAAAAGACCTTTTATGCCGGAACGGCGTGCGTGCCTGTACAAATCTGCTTTAATTAATCTATTCATGAATATTATATAAACTCTAACTATACTTATTCGCTATAATCTTTTCATAAGTCAGCTCATAACTGTTGACCATCTGTGGAAGTGCAAAATTTTCACGAGCATATCTATTCCCATTTTCTGTTATCATTACGCTATTACCATTTCTTATCAGCTCAATAGCAGCTTCCAATTTTTTTACCAGCATCGAAGTGGAACCATCGTAAACCAAACCATTTATGCCATCCTCTATGAAATGATCTGTATTTGCTCCCTCAGAGACTATACACAGGCATCTCGCTAGCATTGCTTCAAACAATACATTAGGGCAACCCTCATAAAGAGAGGCTAAAACAAAAATATTAAACCGTTTATAATAAGCCTCGATCTCTGGTTGGGAGTCCAGAATTGTAACATACCTACCTATCTCATTATTAATCACATAGCTTTCAATGGCCTTATTTCTATCATTTGCTTTGTCTCCTATCAGAATAAAATGCAACAAATATTTTCCTGAAAGCTGATTTATTGCTTCAAGGATCTGGACTTGATTTTTTTGCGCAGTCTGTCTGCCGACGGTGCCAATTATAATTTCGTCTCCTGTTTCAGACGGCTTATCAAGATTGAACCTTATTATATCGAATCCATTATAAATATTGAATATTTTGTGATGATATTTCTCCCGGACCAACACTTTAAGTTGATCCATAGCCTTCATACTATTTGTGATTGCATAGGACCTCCGAATTAAAAACCTCTCAAAGAATAAGTAAAACCTGGGGCCATCCTTCAGATCATTGCGAATCGAATAGATAATGCGCTGGTCAAATCTCCGTGGAGCCACAAACCGGACCCAGAAACCATTATGAAACAATAACGTATGCAAGATGTCGAAATCATTGTTAGCAAGGATTTTACGCAGATAAAGGATATTGCTAATGTTTCTGAATAATTTCCACACCTTTGGAGACTGATGAACTAATAAACGGATCGGTAGCTCAAGAATCTCCTTATAAAAGATTTCTGAATTGGCATATAGTATTAAAGTAATATCGTACCTGGAGCGATCAAGAGCTTTGATCAGGTTAATGGTTTGTCTCTCCGCTCCACCCTGCGGAAGATGAGAAAGAATGTAGCATATTTTTATTTTTGATGGCATTCCCATACTTAAATAGACTTCAAATCATCAATATTCAGAAAGTCTATCAATTGATAATATTGAGGCCAGTTTTGCTCTTCATGCCAGGTTAGTTCATCGTCCCAATAACCAGGACAACTTCTCACAATCCGATCCACGAAGCAATAACTGATTTCACATATGTGAGGAATCTTGTTTTCATCATAGATAAAATCGTATGCCATTGTTTCAAAGTTTAACTTCTTTGAGACTTTAAATGCGATGCTGATGCAGCGGCTATCAATCTCCTTTGGATTCAAATCAAGGTTCCCGCTCCCTGAGGCCCTGAAATCATTGCTTCTGACAAATCGTCTGAAAGCGAAAGCTCTGTTACCAATAACTGTTACCCTAATGTCAAATTTGTTATTGGGTAAGAATTGTTGAAACAGAATCGCATCTTTTTGAATTTGCCATTCAGAATAAGGATTGCTGCGATCAAGAATACCAAGAGCTATTAGCAATGATCTTGTTTTATTATGAACATATGTTGGTATACCCAAATTTGAAATTGAGGTTAAATTTGATCTTCCGGGCATCTTACCAAACTTAACACCTTTCCCAAAAATCCGGTCAAGTATTTTTTTGCCATCCCCGATTGAGTTTATCTTTACAACATTGCTGGATGCAGCACCTTTGTACATTTTGACTACAAGCGGAAAACTGCTTGTTTGTAAAAACTTATATGCACTTTTAAAGTCCCAGAATATGTCAGTCTCCACAACAGGGAAACCACTGCTTTTTAATAAATAGTATTCCCTTATTTTATTTTCATAGGACCAATATGTACTATAATCAGGAGAGCATTTCAGGTTATAAATATTTTTTGCGATATGAAAAATAGAATCATATAACATCATATCAGTATCGCCCTGGGAATGCCTGAACAATAAATGAGTACAGCTCGCCATGTCATTAAGCATGGTTTTGGCATTGGGATCAATTAATAAGTACGGGATGGCATTTTTCTCCAGTATCTCCCGGAATTTTTCGCTGTAGTTGGGAAAAAGCCTGTTATCTGAATTTAGCAGGAGACCTATTTTCATTTCACTTTCTTTAATATTTTCGGAACATGTGGATGGAGAATGAAGTTAATTATACGTCTCCATTGCGCTCTCGCAGTCAGGTGTCTTCTAATTCGATCATTGTAGACTTCTTCCGATTCTGCCTTTTTTAATTTCAGGTAGCGATCAAGGACGGTAAATGGAACCCTGAAAATACGGTTCTTTATAAAGATGTATTTGTGTATCCTGTATTCAAGTGTTGACATATCAATAATGATCCCCCAGGATATCCTGTTCCATATCATTGTACGCTTATTATAAGTCGCTTGGGGACTCCCCTTATCATCAAAATAAGTTGGAATGTTGACTAAATCCGGCATAATGAAATTTCCAAGGTTGTATGCTATTATTCCTTCTTTATATCTTTCTATCGGTTGTGGAGCATGTGCATGACTCCCGATAACAATGTCAACACCGTTTTCGATCAGTCTTCTTGCATCATTTATCTCCCTGATCTCAGGATAAGAAGATTCTTCCGTTC
>CAYSAH010000496.1:0-483 GCA_964428945.1 uncultured Bacteroidaceae bacterium
ATCGCCCAGACAGTATGCAAGATGATACTTGAGCCGATATTTGTGTCAGATTTTGAAGAGTCCTCCTATGGCTTTCGTCCAAAACGCAGTTCAAAAGATGCGATGAGGGCTATAAAGGAGGAACTGGGGAAAGGTAAAGTGCAGGTATACGATGCGGATTTAAGTAGCTACTTTGATAGCATTCCGCATGATAAACTGATGATTGCTTTGCAAACCCGAGTGTCTGATCCACGGATGCTTAAGCTATTAAAGAAATGGCTAAAGGTACCTGTACAAGAGGATGGACAGTTAAAGGGAGGCAAAGGAAGGAAAACAGGAACGCCACAGGGAGGAGTTATCTCACCCTTGCTGGCAAATGTGTACATGCACTTACTTGACAGAATAGTAAACAGTCCGAATAGTTTGTTTGGAAAAGCAGGAATTAAAATTATTCGTTATGCGGATGATTTTATATTAATGGGCGAGGATATTACCGTAGAGATT
>CAYSAH010000496.1:493-3223 GCA_964428945.1 uncultured Bacteroidaceae bacterium
GAGGAAGTTATAAAAGAGTTAGAATCATTACTGGACCGCATGGGACTTAGCTTAAATGAGCAAAAAACCCGTAAGTTGGATGCCAGGGATGAAAGCTTTGACTTCTTAGGATTTACCGTAAGGTTCGATAAGGACATTTACGGACGTCCCATTAGATATTGGAATGTTGTACCAAGCAAGAAATCGGAAGCCAAACTCAGAGAGAAAGTGAGGGTATTTCTTCGCACACATGGTCACAGTCGGCCTGAGGTAGTTGCGTATGGGCTAAACTCACTTACCCGGGGATGGATGAACTATTTTGATATTGCCCAGGTCAGCTATCCTAGAGATAGTTATAGAAGACTTAGATTTTATCTGACGAATAAGGTCGACAGGTATTACCGTCGAAAGAGCCAGCGCAGATGCAAACGACTTTATGGTCAGGTTGCATTTAAGATGCTCGGTCAGCATTACGGGTTAATTGACCCGGCTGTTCGATCTGGCTCATTAACTCCCTTTGTGGGATGACGAAATCTTCAGGGAAGCCGTATGCGGGAGAACCGCACGTACGGTTTGACGAGGGGGCAGGGAAGGCATGTGCCTTCCCGCTCTACTCTACTGGACAAAAATAACCGGCAGCTTGCTGCCCCTCTGCGTTCCTCTGCGCCCTCTGTGGTAAAAAAAAAGCAGCTTGCTGCTCCTCTGTGCTCCTCTGTGCTTCTTTGTGCCTCTCCGTGTAACAGCTGTTACGCAAAGGAACACGAGGCTCGGGGCTCGGAGCACAGAGCATGGGACATGGGGCACCGGGCAGACCGAGCAGAGTCGGGGGGAGGAACAAGTTGTGAGTAGTGAGTTATCTGACTTCTGACTTCTGGCTTCTGGCTTCTGGCTTCTGGCTTCTGACAACCTCTGCCTTCAGACCTTTGCCTTCAGCCTTCTTAGCTTAGGGCCCAGGGCACAGTTTCCCGGCTTCAACTGATAAAGTAAATCCATAAGATAAAAAATACGCCCCTACAGCCTACAGCCTACAGCCTACAGCCTACAGCCTACAGCCTACAGCCTTCATAGCACCGTCCGGAACTTGCCAAAAGTGCGGGGAGCTAATTACCTAACCTTTTCAGGACTTCTTCCTTATATCCGCGGCTTATTGGGAGCTGGACCTTCCCGATCTCAACATATTCACTCGTAAAACCCTCTATGGAATTTATAGAAACAAGATAAGAACGGTGGACACGGATAAATTTTGCAGAGGGTAATTTTGCTTCGATATTTGACAGGGTCTCCCGGGTAATTACATTTTTATCTTTCAGGTGAATCTTAATGTAATCACCTATACTTTCCACGAATACCAGGTCATCAAAGTTTATTTTGATCATTTTCCGGTCGGACCGGACGAAGAGTGAGTCGTTTTTTTCATAATTTATAAGCTCCGGATTTTCAGAAGGTGCAGGAGAAATGTAGTCGAGGTACTTATTCACAGCCTGCACCAGTCGTGAAAAGGAAATGGGTTTTAACAGGTAGTCCACAGCCTGCAGATCAAATCCATCCACGGCATATTCCCTGTATGCAGTTGTAAAAATTATCTTTATATCACGGGTCATCGAGCGGGCAAAGGAAAGTCCTGAGATCTCCGGCATATTAATATCAAGGAATACAAGATCGACATCCTTGCTGTTGATTACCCTGAATGCTTCCATTGCACTTTTACATGTTCCAAGCACCTTGACCCCGTCAATTTTCGATAAATGATTTTCCAGTATCTCCCTGGCAATGGGTTCATCATCAACAATGAGGCAGTTTACAGAATTACGCATTTTTAATCGTGCTTAAATTATATATGGTCAGGGAAACAACGTAACTGTTATTTTCAATCTTGCTTTCAAGGGTATAATTATCAGCATAATGCAGATCCAGGCGTTTTCGAATATTTTCCAATCCCAGTCCGCCGCCATTTTTAGTATTCTCATTTTCAATATATGAGTTTTTTATTAAAAACACCATTTCTTGTTCTTCAGCCTCAAGGGATATGTCGATGCTGACGAAGCCATTTATCAGGCTGCCGTGTTTAAATGCATTTTCAACAAATGGGATCAGCAACATGGGGGCTACCTGGAAGGAAGGATCTATTTTCCCGGATGAAAACTTCAATTTCAGGGTATCTGAGAAGCGTATCTTCTCAAGATCCACATATTCTTTTATGTGCATTACTTCTTCTTCAAGACTCACACTAGCCTTGTTGATCTGGTACAATATATAGTCGAGCAGGTTCGATAATTTTAATATGATTTCCGGGGTATGTTTCGATTGCTTCAATGCGAATCCGTAGATCGTATTCAGTGTATTAAAAAGAAAATGGGGATGGATCTGGCGCTTTAAATAGTGCAATTCCTGTTCCTTAATCTGGAGCTGTGTTGTAAGAATCTTGTTCTGCAATTCTTTATTTCTCTTCTCCGTCTTGAAATTTGAATTCAATATCGTCACGAAACTTACGATTCCTACGATCAGGTACACGAGGATCAAAATGAAAAAGAAATTCTTCATCATTGGCGGAATATGAGAGGCATCGAATTTCTTTAGAAAAATAAGGCAGCCATAAATAATAAGTACAATGAAATAACTGGATGCAACAAGGGTATAGAATGTGAACAGCGCAAATTTCCCGTATTTTTTTTCGAGGAGAAGTTTTGGAATGAGGAAGTAAGCTGAAAAATAGGTTGCAGCAATGGTGATTGGCATCAGAAGGCTTGAGAA
>CAYSAH010000497.1:0-3211 GCA_964428945.1 uncultured Bacteroidaceae bacterium
AAGAGCACCGAAAATTTCAAAGAGTGCTGTTAGTATTCCGAATTTTTCAAGTCCAAACCGTTTGAACTCGTTTTTTAATGGAGTTGAAAAGAAGTAAAGTACCCCATAGATCAGAAATGTACCACTCGAAGTAATTGTAAGCAATGATGCCAATTTCATTCTAGTGTTAAGTTAATAGTAATATGACGTATATTAATCAAATATTTGTATATTTGGAAAAAGCTATACAAATGATACGATATGAGATTAAACTAACTAAAAGTGAGGTAGAAGAACTTATGAGTATTATCAATAAGGGTTCACATACATCACAGACATTTCGGACTGCGTACATATTATTAAATTGCGATGAAGGCAAGTATTCACAGAAAGTAACCAACGACCAAATCAGCAAAGTGCTTAAGGTAGGTATGCGGACAATTGACCGGGTCAAGAAAAAGTTCATTGAAGAGGGCCTTGAGGAATGCCTGGAGAGGCGCCCTACCACACGGATTTATGAGAGAAAAACTGATGGAGATATAGAAGCTAAATTAGTAACGCTGTGCTGTAGTGAACCTCCCAAGGGATTTGCCAAATGGTCTTTGAGATTATTGGCTGATAAGATGGTAGAATTAAACTACGTAGAAAGCATCTCGCATGTAACAGTGAGAAGTGTTCTAAAAAAAACGAACTTAAGCCTTGGAAAGTAAAAGGTTGGGTCATCCCTCCGGAGCAAAGTGGTGATTTTGTGGCAAATATGGAACGTGTATTGGATGTTTATAAAAGACCGTACGACAAGGATTATCCAGTGGTTTGCATGGATGAATCACCAAAGCAGTTAATCGAAGAGGCCCGGACCTCCATAGCAATGAAGCCTGGCCAGGAAGCTAGAGAAGATTATGAATACGTAAGGAACGGAGTCGTAAATATATTCATGGCAAATGAGCCGCTTAAGGGAAAGCGCTTCGTAGAAGTCACGGAATTTAAAACCAAGAAAGATTGGGCTATGTTTATCAAAGGGATTGCAGATAAACAGTACACTAAAGCAAAGCGGATAACATTAGTAATGGATAATTATACAACGCACGCAGCATCAGCTTTCTATGAAACCTTCAGACCCAAAGAGGCCAAAAGGTTATGGGATAGATTTGAATTTGTATACACACCAAAACATGGTAGCTGGTTAAATATGGCCGAAATTGAATTACAGGTACTAAACGGTCAATGCCTGAAAAGACATATACCAACGATGCAGAAAATAAAAGAAGAGGTTAATGCCTGGAAAACTCATCGAAATAATAAGAACAGCAAAATAAATTGGCAGTTCACAAATAAAGAGGCAAGAGTCAAATTGAAAAGACTGTATCCGTCAATTTATAAGGTAGTATCCCGCTAAGTGTGTAAGAGGTTGAAAAAGTTATTCTGGAATTTTTCCGGCCCCTCAAAGGCCGGGGAAAAATTACGGAAATAACTTTTTCGGGGTACCTTAACACATTAAAGCTATGAAAAAAGAAGACACATTCAGCGAGGAATTCCTCAAGCAGTTCAAAACCGGAGAAGAGCTTTTCTCCTTTTTGGCCCAGTTACAGAAGCGGGGCGTAGAGGCCATTTTGGAGGGAGAGATGGACTCCCATCTGGGTTATGAGAAACACGGGGAGAGCCCCGGGGAGAATGTCCGTAACGGACACGGCAAAAAGGCGTTGCGCAACCGGTTCGGGGAAATGGAAATCCGGGTACCAAGGGACCGGCAGAGTACCTTTGAGCCTGCCTTGGTGCCAAAGCGGAAAAACATTGCCGACGGCGTGGAAAACATTATCATCTCCCTGTATGCCAAGGGAATGAGCGTCAGTGACATTGAGCAACAGGTCAGGGATATTTACGACTTCGACATCTCCACCTCAGCCATATCACGGATCACCGAGCGCGTAACCCAGGATGCGGTCATCTGGCAAAACAGGCCGCTGGAATCCGTATACTGCGTCGTGTGGATGGACGGGATCGTATTCAAAGTCCGGGAAAACTCCCGCGTAATAGACAAAACGCTTTATATCGCCATCGGACTACGGACAGACGGTAAAAAGGAGGTACTGGGCATTTGGCTTGGCAAAACCGAATCCGCCTCCTTCTGGATGAGTGTACTCACTGACCTGAAAGCCCGTGGAGTACAAGATATCCTGATCACCGCCACAGATAACCTGAAAGGATTTACTGAGGCCATCGGTAACGTGTTTCCCGAATCTACCAAACAGATCTGCATCGTCCACCAGATCCGCAATGCCTGCCGATTTGTCGCCTGGAAGGATCGCAAAGCATTTACCGCCGATATGAAGGATATTTACACCGCTCCCAACCGGCAAGCGGCCCTGGCCGCTCTGGAGCAACTGGAAATAAAATGGGGACACAAGTACGCATATGCCATAAGGAGCTGGAGGAGCAACTGGGAAGAACTCACCGCCTTTTTGGACTTCCCCTTGGAAATTCGAAAAATCATCTATACCACCAATATCATAGAAAACCTAAATGGAAAAATCAGAAAATACACCAAAAACAAGCTATCCTTTCCTACCGATGAGGCCGTCATGAAATCAGTATTCCTGGCCGTCTTGGAAGCGACAAAAAAATGGACCATGCCTATCCGTGACTGGGGTATGATCCTTAACCAATTTTTAATTATGTTTGAAAACCGTTTAAAACTATAATCAACCTTAATTCCTATTTACACACTTTGTGGGATAGTGTCTTTTCTAAGCCGTTTTTCCAGGTCGCAGCATACACTATCTTGCGTGCATTGGCTTTCCGCAATTCCTGTTGCACATCCGTGAGGAGACCCATAGGCACCTCCTCATCAGCCTTTAGCACAACGATGATCTGATCACGGCTATATGTTGGCAACTTATCTTTTTCCGAAAGGATAAAAGGGAGAATCTCTGATATGGTGACCAGCTTACCATCGACTTCGATTCTTGGTTCTTTGCCAAATTTTGCCTGATCTTTTGGTATGCCTATCGTAATCTGCGACACCAACGACTTTTGTTCTATTTTCTTAAGCTGTTCCGCTTGCGGAATCAAGTACTTCAACGACTCATCACTTTTTCTGAGTACTGTAGTGACCATGAAGAAAAAAAGCAGCATAAATATGATATCCGGAAGCGCTGCTGTGGAAATTGTTGCTTCCCGGTTGGAAAATTTCGTTCTGAAAATTGCCATGATTACTGGGTTTTATAGGGTTCTG
>CAYSAH010000498.1:0-3188 GCA_964428945.1 uncultured Bacteroidaceae bacterium
GAAGGAAAACCTTTAATGGAAGACGATATTGCCCGTTCATATATAATGCTTTTTATCAATGAGCGTGAAGCCCAGAGAGCAGGAAGAAAGGCAGAAGAAAACAAAGTGAATTTCAAGGAATTCATTGAGGAGAATGAGGCATTTCTGGCTAAGAACAAGGATAAGTCCGGAATAACTGTTACCGCAAGCGGACTTCAGTATGAGGTTATTAAAATGGGTTCAGGACCAAAACCAACTTCAGAAAGCACAGTAAAAGTCCATTACACAGGTACCCTTATCGACGGAAGTGAATTTGATTCTTCTGTTAAAAGAAATGAACCTGAAACATTCCCCGTTTCAGGTGTGATAACGGGATGGACAGAAGCCTTGCAGCTTATGCCTGTCGGTTCAAAATTCAAGTTATACATCCCTGAATCAATAGCTTACGGAGCAAATGGAGCGGGGGAAGTCATCAAACCTTATTCTACACTTATCTTCGAAGTTGAGCTTCTGTCCATCGTTGAATAAGAGAACAAACAATAAAACAGAAAGCCAGGTAAGCAAATGCTGACCTGGCTTTTTTTTCAGAAATTTTGGCTTTTCTTCTGTGTTTCGTTTTACTGCAAAATAGTTGCAGTGGTTTTTATTAGTTTTGTCATGAATAAAAAACAATTATCATATGAGCTTTGAAATTTCAGGACGGATTATCGAGATCCAGCCTACGCAGCAAGTAACTGACAAATTCAAGAAACGAGAGTTTATCCTTGAGATTAAAGAAACCAACAACAGTGGTTTCGAATTTGTTGAATACATCAAATTCCAGACAATACAGGACAAATGCAGTATGCTTGACGGACTGAACCTGAATGACCAGGTAAAAGTGAGTTTCAACCTCCGTGGGAGGAAGTGGGAGAAAGACGGTCAGACTTCTTACTTTACGAATCTTGATGCCTGGAAAATTGTGAACGAACAATCAACAAGTATTAACCCTAATAATACCCCTGGCATTCAAAATACGGTAATGTCTGACAATAGTGCTCCTTTTCCTGTGGATCCGCCTGTTGACGATTCGGGATTTGATGATCTACCCTTTTAGATTGAACGATCTAACCCTAATTACTGGCTTGGGTTAAATCATCAATCCCCGCGTCTAATTCAACAGTGCTCTGATATCTCTTCTAGATCCGTTTTTTTTAACCGAGCCGATACTATTTACCGGCAGATCAAGACGGATCCCCATCTTCTGCTCATTCACTTGCACCAGGTTAACTGAACCACCCATGGCTTTTGCCAGGTCCCGGGCCAGCTTATAAGCCAGACCGGTGGAATCAAGGTGGTTGTGCCAGTCATCCGATTTACCATTATTTTCAAAGATCATTTTTGCTCTTTCTGTGAGCAATTCGTTTTTATCACTGAGGATGGTAAAGTGAACGCTATTTTCATCTTTAATATCCATCTTCATTTCGATCACACCTTTCTCCTGGTGTGAGATTGCGTTGTTTACCAGGTTATCCAGCAGCC
Source organism: uncultured Bacteroidaceae bacterium (assembly GCA_964428945.1). GTDB lineage: Bacteria > Bacteroidota > Bacteroidia > Bacteroidales > M55B112. Next base: position 1,501 of record CAYSAH010000498.1, read on the forward strand.
TGTGCAACCTGTAGCCGTCGGCTTTTACAGTTACACGTCCATACATGGTTGGCGTTGTCATTAGCAGGGCCACCCGGTAATTGCCTGACCTGGCAATCTTTGAGTTATAAAACTCGAAGATCTCCCTGAAAAGGTCCTCTGCGAAAACCTCTTCCTGCTTAACATCAAGACTGTTTGTCTCGAGCAGGGTCAGATCAATGATGTTGTCCATTACTTTTAAGAGCGTCTGGCTGTTATGGGTGATATACTGTATGTATTCATCCCTTTCCGTGTCAGTAAGTGTATTGTTCGAAAGTAAATCTGAAAATCCGAGGATGGCGTTCATTGGTGTCCTGATCTCGTGTGAAATATTCGATAAAAACCTCGATTTCACCTGGATCCCGGCATCGCGGTTGGTGTGGTAAACACCCTCCAGCCACTGCACCTTCTGCATGAGCTGCTCGTTTGCCGCTCTCAATTCCTCATATGTAGGATCTTCTTTCATAACTGATCTTCAGTCATTGCATGATTATTCAACATTCGCTGGTTGTGCCACTGGTACATTTGCACATTCCTGTCTACCTGGAAATCTTTTTCAGCAACTTTTCAGCTTTCTGGGCATTTTCATGGTTACTGGAGGCGATCCTTGCGAATTGTCTTCTGGCCCTTTCATTATCATTCAATGCCAGGAAGCATAATCCGAGATACCATTCAGCAGGCTCGATATAAAGGTTATCGTTTTGCTCGATCACCATGTTAAGTGACTTCTTTGCCTCTGGATAGCGCTCCAATTCATACAATGAAATACCATTGTAAAGATTGGTGGATGCTCTTTCCGGTTCCTGCTCAAGTACCATTTCAAAGTACTGGCTGGCCTTCTCAAAATCACCCTTTTGGTAAGCCGCTTCAGCTTCTCCCAGGATCAGCTCAATCTGAGTATTGCCCGACCTGTTCATAAGAGCCACTTCATAAGGCTTGTAGTACTTTTTAAGCAGATCCTTATTGGTTAGCGGTCTGTCAAGTACAGATGCCAGCCCGATGGCCAGGATCAGGGCAACTGCCGCTGTTGCAGCGTAGTGCCAGGGTCGTGTAAAGCGAACCGGAACCTTGGTGGTACCGCTGCTTTTCTTTGTTTCTTTTCGCAAATCTGAAAGCTGATCCCTGAAGCTCAATACTTCCGTATCGGCCAGTGCCATGTCAATCTCCCTGTAAAGGTTCAGGTCCGATTGTAGCTCAGAGCTGACTTCCAAATCCGCTTCGAACCTCTTCATTTCCTTGTCTGAAAGGTCATGATCGAGGTACTTCTGGATAATGTGCCTGTCTCGTTTCATATTATTAATTATAAAAGTATTTCCATTTACAAATGCTGTAAATTAGTTGCATTCAACGATCTTTATCATTTCATGCCTGAGTCTATGTATCCCGGCTCAGTATGCACGCTTGCATACATCCGGTAATTTTTTCCATTACATGAGCAGATGGAGTAATCCGTTCTGCTGCGCTAAATTCACTACTAGTAAAATTTCCTTACAATAGCGTAAAATCAGCAATTATCTAAATATTTTTATTGAATAGTTTTTGGCGGGATAACCATATCTATAGGACTATCTTTTCCACCACCTTTTAGAAAATTCATTTCTGACTGGGTCATTGCATCAAATGCAAATTTTTCGATTGTAGATTTTAAAGTTTTCATGACATTTTTTGAA
>CAYSAH010000499.1:0-3168 GCA_964428945.1 uncultured Bacteroidaceae bacterium
TGAAAGCAGCCAGGCCACCTGTAATAATATTCACCAACACTACAATAAAATGACTTTACTGTGCAGATTAAAAGATATTGTTTCCCCCGGGCAGTTCGGTATGTTATTAAATAAAGCAGGATCCCGGGCCGAGATCTCGCAAGCCTTTGAAAAAACTGGGTTCAACTCCCTTATTCCCGACCAGGGGAAGGAATTTCTCCTGGCGGCAAGGGATAAGTATAAGGACAATACGAGCAGAATGGATGAGGAAGCCTGTATCCAGGCTATTGACAGGAATGATTTAAGGAAGGACGCAGTGTTCCAACACGCTAATATGAATTGTAAAAAGAAGTTACGATGGTCTGTTATCTTACAAGTTGTTATTGTTATAGTTTTATGTCATAGTTGTACAAGTTACAAAACATCTAATGATATCGATTTTGAAAGTGTTTTAACGGAATCGACTACCGATTCTATTGAATTTAGCCTCGCGGAGCTACTTAGTCCGGCTGGTCAAAAGTTCATGATTATCCCTCCTTATACCTACCTGGATAGATTATCTGATAGCATAGATATTGATTTTATGAATCCTTCAGAAACAGGTATAGAAATCAGAGATGATGCATGCGTTCCGGCTATAATACAGGATGGAAATTTGGCAGATTATTACCTGCTGAGTTTTAAGATGATAAAGCTGATTGGATTCCGGGATATAATACAATATGACATTAAAAAGCCACTGTATTTAAAGAAGAGTGGAGGAATGTATATAATAAAACATCCGTAATGAAAAAGCCTGGACTATCCGATGAGACAAATCTAAAAATAAAGGTCCCTCTCCCCTTCCTTTATTTTCAAAAGCCTTTCTGTGAGCTGACTTTTAAACCGCAGGTCTTCAAATTCTCCAAGGCTCTTTTCGATCAGCTGGTAGCCTTTTTCCTTCGTCCCATCCGGCGCGTAATCCTCGAGGTATTCAGCCAGCGTAAGCAATGCATTGGGTGTACAGTAGCGTTTTATAAATCCCGGGACAGAAAATTCCATAAAATGCTCCCCGGTTCGTCCGACCCTGTAACAGGCAGTACAAAATGATGGAATATACCCGTTTTCTATCAGCTCATCCATAACCTCATTCAGGGTCCTGTTATCGTTGATCTCAAATTGCTCGGCATCCAGGTCCTGGTCTTTTGACTTTCCGGAATAGCCCTTCATTTCAATCTTAGTGCCACCGTCGATCTGTGAGACTCCGAAGCGAAGAACCTCATCGCGGATATTTGCCGGTTCCCTGGCAGTGAGAATCAGCCCGGTATATGGAACAGCAAGTCGCAGGATGGCAACAAGCCTTGTAAAATCAGCATCTGAAACCAGGTACTCTTCGCTTAATTTCACATTGGAGGCTTTCTTTAACCTGGGAAATGAAATGGTATGAGGACCGACATTATAAACCGCCTCAAAGTGGTTAACATGCCGGACAAGCGCCATTACTTCAAACCTCCAGTCGTATAATCCAAATAAAGCCCCGATCCCGACATCATCAATCCCCGCCTCCTGTGCCCTGTCCAGTGCTGTTAACCTGTAATCATAGTTTCGTTTTACACCCCCGGTATGATATTCACTGTAAGCTCCGCGATGGTATGTTTCCTGGAAAACCTGGTAGGTGCCGATCCCTGCTTCTTTAACGGTTCTGAATCCTTCAATGTCCATCGGTGCAGCATTTATGTTCACCCGCCTTATTTCCCCGTTTCCTTTCTTTACCTTGTACACCGTCCGGACTGTCTCTGCTATAAAACCTGCATTGTACTTCGGATGCTCACCATATACAAGGATAAGCCTCTTCTGGCCTGTATCTTCAAGGGTTTTTACTTCATCGATGAGATCCTGCTTTGTGAGAGTCGAGCGTTTCTGATCCGGATTGGATGTTCTGAATCCGCAATACTCGCAATTGTTCACACACAGATTGCCAACATAAAGCGGAGCAAACAGGACGATCCTGTTGCCATATACCTGTTCTTTTAGTATCCTGGCACCTTCCTTGATCTCCTCAATCAATTGCGGATCGGAAGCATTGATAAGAACGGCTGTTTCCTCTAAGGAGAGGCGCTGCTTATTCAGTGATTTCTGAATAATTTCCCTTACCCGATTCTTTTCCCCCTTATTATTGTCCAAAAATCCCCATATCTCATTTTCATCGATAAAGGGTTTCATCGCTTCATCAGCTATTGCATACTTTTGCGGATCGTAGATCATTTTTATTTGATTTACAATCCTTTGGAAGTTAAGAAAGAAGTCATCCCTGTCCTCCTCTCCCTCAGTTCTCCCTCAGGATCAGAAATTATTTTCAGATTCCTCGATGACAGATTATCCGGCATCTCAGGTGGCACAAAAATAGTAATTGTTATTCAAATAACAATAAATTACCCGGATTAATATGGAAGGAAAATTCAACTCAATGATCACGAGGAAAAGCCAGGATCCTTTAAAAATAAAAATCCCTTGTGTCTCCCCTGTGTTCCTCAGTGTAGTAACTTTTACACGGGGAACACAGGAGAGACTAAAGGGATCACAGAGTTATAAGATTAACGTATTACAATTTGTTCTATCAATTTACTGCCCTCTTCACCCTCAACCTGCAGGATATAAAGCCCTTTCTGAAGCTGTGACAGATCGAGGTGTACAAGGTCAGAATCAAGATTTGCCTTATATACAGGTTTTCCTGTAATATCCATCAGGGTCAACTCCCTGTACTCCGAACCCGGGAGCTCAACACTGAATATACCGTTGGAAGGATTCGGATATACATTCATCTTCCTGCCATATATATCTTCAACACCTTCGCAGACATCAACAACAATATAGAAGGCATCCCTTCTTACATTATCATCATTGTCCGACAGTGTAATGATAACTTTTGTCTGACCAGTTATTCCTGCTTTCGGTGTAAAGGAGAAAGTTGCCTCACCTCCTGAAGTGATTCCGCTTAAAAAATAACCGTCATTATCTGTTTGTAACTGGTAGACGATTTTCCCTGTACTTAAATCTCTGATTGTAACCTTTGCACTCAATGATTTACCTGAAATAGCATCAGTTACTAAACCTTTGATAAAAGTGGTTGGTTTCGGTTTGGCTTCTTCATACAATTCAAAATATAAAATATCCAGATGATTCATTTTTTGGCCGGTTACTGTATTTATA
>CAYSAH010000500.1:0-3152 GCA_964428945.1 uncultured Bacteroidaceae bacterium
TATTGATTGGAACAGAATTGCTGTACAGATTATTCCTGGTTCCCGGATTTGATCAGCCTTTTACTCCAGACAAGAATTTCGGGGCCTGGATTGATTTGCTTATCTCGGGTGAGCTTTCAGGCGGCCATTGGGTTTCCTTTAATGCAATCCCTACTGCGGCACACACCATATGGGGGGTTCTCGTCGGTAATTTACTTATAGGCAAAAAAAGTATGAACCGGAAGATGAGCATATTGCTTATATCGGGGACCATCCTGGTTCTGGCAGGTTACATACTTGATCCGATTACCCCTGTAATTAAACGTCTTGCCACTTCATCTTTTGTACTTGTTTCCGGCGGCTGGAGTATCCTTGCCATGGCCCTTTCCTACTGGTTCATAGATGTAAAGGGTTTCAGGAATTGGACAAAAGTCTTTGCTATTGTCGGGATGAATCCCTTATTCATTTACCTGTTTGCACATGTAGGAGGAAGTGACCTGGTTTATAATGTTTTCAAACCGTTTACCACCATTATCTTCAGCTGGACAGATCTGATCTATGGCAAAATGTTTACGAGCATTCTGACATGGGCTTTCCTCTGGTACATATGCTACTGGCTTTATAAGAGGAAAATATTTATCAGAATCTGACATGCCTTGCCAGTGAACGTTTATCTTCTAAGATATTTAGGTTACTGAAGGATTTGTAAAATAATCAGTTCTCCTCCTGGTTTTTCAGAACATTAAGCTCATAAATTCTTTGCTGGAGGATCCCACTGTATTCACGTGCAGCTTTATTGCCGTATTTTCCCCAGGCGTCCTGGGCGGTTTTGTAGGCAAGGTCGAGGTTTCCGTTTATCTCATAAACGATAGCCAGGTTATTTGCTGCGCGACCTTTGGTTTTGGGATGCCCATGTTCGATGGCCAGCAGAAATGCATCGATGGCAGCATCCCAGTCATTTACTTCCATCATTCTTGCTCCTTCAGCCATTTTTGGATCCCGCTTTGATTTTTTAAAGTAATCCCTTTTTACCCTTATCCAGAAGGGAGAAATACGTTTTCCGTAAATTGTTCCGGCGATATAGGCGGCCTTTTTCATTGCATCGTCGTTATTGATTGAATTCATGATCAGGGAACCGGGATCTGCCCCGGGTGCAGGTGCAGCCTTACCGATCCCGTGGTAGTACTGGAATTCATCGATTATCATTTTACCTGATGGATCATACAATCTGAATCCGACTTTTACTTCTGCGACACCTTCCACATATTGTCTGCTAAATATTTCAAGTGCCAGGAGTCCATCGGCCTTATTTTCATTGCAGATCTTTTCAACTTCAAACCATTGCATGGGTTCAGGGAAATCGATTGCGGTACCCTTGCGTTTTTCAACCATTCCGGTTTTAAGAGGCTTTACCCTGTTTTGTGCGTTAAGCTGATCGAATAAACCTTCGATGCAATTGACCGAAAGCCTGTCACTCTTTCCTGAAATGGCAGAAAGCAGACCTTTTTCAAGAACATTTACCATTTCACTTTCCGAAAGGCTCCTGTCGATCAATGCAATGGAATTCAGATTTGAAGGGACATCGATTGTAGCTGGTACAAGAATATCGAAATAGATACTTGGGGCTCCACATAGCAGAAAAAGGAAGATAAGGAGCGAGGACCTGTAAATTGCTTTCATGGATGTTACCTTTTATATTTAATAACGCAATTTATGTTAATTTTCCGTTTCTAATACCGTTAGTTATTAGCAATAACAATGAAGGCAATATATATAAACGAATATGGAGGTTCCGATAAGCTTATTTACGGGAATCTTACGGACCCCGCACCCGGAAAAAATGAAGTACTTATAAGCGTAGCCGCCACCTCTGTAAATCCGGTTGACTGGAAAGTTCGTGAAGGAAGACTTAAAATGTTTTCCGGGAAGAAGTTTCCCCTGGTCATTGGAACGGAGCTTTCGGGTGAAATTATTGAGCTGGGAAAGAATGTAAAGGGATTTCGTAAAGGTGACAGGGTTTTTGCCGGATTGAGTCACAGGGGAGGGGCATGCGCTGAACTTGTTGCTGTAAATTGTAATAAGGTAATAAAGATCCCTGATGAGCTTTCTTTTATTGAAGCATCTACGCTTGCAATAGCCGGAGTAACTCCTTACCAGGCATTTATGATACATTCAAAAGTCAAACCAGGGGATCATGTCCTGGTAAACGGGGCATCCGGGGGAGTCGGCACCTACGCGGTTCAGATCGCAAAAGTTCTGGGAGCGAGGGTGACAGCTGTTTGCAGTGAAAGGAATCTTGATTTTGTGAAAAGCCTTGGGGCAGACGAGTTAATCAATTATAACAATGACGATTTCAGAAATAGGAGCGGATCATTTGATGTAGTTCTTGACGCTGCCGCAAACGCCTTTTTTCCTGAAGCAAAAGCATGCCTGAAGAAAGGGGGTATGCTGATAAAATTAAATATTTCCGCAAAATCCCTCTGGCTGGGAATATGGTCGAAATTCTTTTCGAGCCGCAAGCTAAAAATGATCCTGCTGAAAAACCGACCGGATGATATAAAATGGCTTATCAGCCAGATCGTATCTGGAAAGATCAGGGTGATCATCGACAAAGTTTATTCCCTCGAAAATATAAAAGAGGCGCATGATTACAGTCAGAGCGGCAGGGTACGCGGGAAGCTGGTGGTTGAGATATAAATTTTTAAATTAGCATTTAGGTGTCTGAAGTGCGTCCATCGCTGGTATCAGGAATAGTTAATTGATTAGAATAACAGAGTCATTTTCAAAATATTGCTTTTCCTGCTGGCTAAGTTGGGGCATCTATAACATATTCAAACCTGGAAAATAAGCACTCAGACTATTTTCCATAGAGCAGCGCAACTTTTTTCTGAAACTCAACATACATTTCTTTCCTTTGTTCAAGTGAATACTGGTAGCTTGCTTCTATAGCTTTTTCAGCATGTCTCCAGGATGTTGTCGGGTTGGTATGGTCATATTCACTGTCTCCAGTTACATTGGTCCAGTAATTTGGCCGCTTATCCGGGAAAGGCTGTTGAAAGATTCCTGCCCAGGAACCTTGTGCTGGGTTGTCCGGATCATTCTCCGGGTCGATCAGGTAGAGCACGGAAGGAGTGTCCCCGGCTCTGAAATAATATGCCCATTTGACCCTGTCA
>CAYSAH010000501.1:0-3144 GCA_964428945.1 uncultured Bacteroidaceae bacterium
ATACTCTCTGCAGAAAAGGAACAAAGGCCCCGGCTCCCGGAGGGATACTGCTTCGTAACCCCAGGGTATATGAATCGCAAGAAATACCTGACCCCGGAGGGGTCGCACCTCCCTCTCATTTCGCGGTTCTCAGTGTAATATTGGCGTTCCATTGCGATTTGTTAAGGGTAGTCTCTCAATCTGTCGTAGAGTAGATTGGACATCCTTATTCACTTCACAGGAGGATTCTTCAATCCTGTTCCTTTATTTTACCGGATGATCGGGGTAGTTTCTAAATTGAGAGAGGATTTCCTTTCATGGAATTGATATTTCACTTCGCTTCAAATTGACTTGTGTTTGCGTTCAGGAGGAATTCCATCCATTATATCCTGTGGCATGCTGTAAACAATTGAAATTCTTATCGCTAAAGCCTTATCCTAGAACTCCTTCTCCCCGAATTCACTGCCAGGAAGATTGGTTTTGCTGCTCTTGAAATTCAGGTTATAGCTCAGTTGCAGCAAAAGGAAATCGGTTTCGTAGATGTAGTTGGTGGTTGTATAAAAATGTTCGCCAAAGGTGGTAATACGCTGCCGGTTGATTTGTTCCAGGCCCAGGTCGATGTTTTGCCATTGCAGGCTGGCAGAAAGTCGTTTATCGAGGAAGTCCTTTTTCAGTGAAAGATTGGGTACAAGGTACCTTGAATCCTCCCCCTGTGCCGTTGGCCTTTTTGAGAGGTAATTTAAATTGACCTGCAGGCTGAAAGAAGAGGTGATATGAAAGGAGGTATTTACGTTGGCCGACCAGGCCCATCCTGAGTTATCAATGGCGATGGCCGGGGCATCCAGGATAATTAGCTCACCACTGTAGCTTTGCCTGAAGATATTTGCACCAAGAAAGAGGTCCCACCAGCTTGCCGGATGCAAATCTGCAGCTGTTTCAAATCCGAGGGCATTGCCCCTTTCAATATTGGTGTAAACCCGGTTCAGGATCGTGTCCGCGTAAATGCTGTTCACCCTTTGAACAGGGTTTTTGCTTGCCTGGTTGTAAGCGGTAAAAAATACAGAGCCCATTTCTTCGAGTTTCTTAATAAGGCTGATTTCGCTGAGCCCAATAAATTCGGGCAGCAGATCGGGGTCTCCGATCTCGAGGGTCTCAGAATGTTCACGCTCCGGGATTGGATTCAGCTGGTTGTTTGTTGAGCGTTGTATCCTTCGGCTGTACCCGGCTTTAAGACCCAGGCCAGGGGCAAGTGAATAGAGGAGGTTTGCTGAAGGAAAAAAGTTCGATAAATTGAGCTGGTGCGTTTTCGGATCGAAGGAAAGTTCAACGGTACGCATGGAATATTCATAACGCAAACCTGCAAGGTATTCTAGCTTCATTGATTTCCCGCTGAACTGAGAGTAGAAGGAATGGGTACTGTTTTCCGACTTTGCCGTTCCTCTGAAGCGATTCAGCTCAGGCTGGTTAAGGATTTCCGGGGTGATAATATAATCAAAGGTACCATCCTGGACATCGCTCCGAAACTGGTAGCCGCTCTCGAGCTTGCCTTTTTCGAAAGGGATCATATAATCGAGCCTGAGCCTGTAACCCTTTATGGGCTTCTGGTAAGGATTCTGAACATATTGTATCACTTGTCCGCCAAACTCCGTAAGGTTACTGTTATGCGTTGTTCCATAGAGATCATCGAATTCATAGAGGAAGGACGCTGTTAAGCTTGATTTCTTGTAAAAAGTATGTGTGTAATCAAAATTCCCCAGTGTGAAAGTTCCCTCCTTGATCTGTTTGTTTGCATTGTAGTAGGGATTTTCACTTAGCAGCAGATCGGTATCAAGGGTCGATGTTGAATTCATATAATTAAGGTTGGCATCGCGTTCCTGGTAACGTTTTCCACTGAAGATACCGAAGGAGAAAGTATTCGCCGGATTGGCAGTATAGGAGAGGGTTGCCCTGGTGGCATAGTAGTACCGTTTGAAACTCCGTTCACCCATCGAGGGAAAGCGTGTAATGGTGTTCCTGTCCAAATCCTCGGTGAAAACATCACCTTCCCTGTAGCCGGCAAGATCATTCCGCTGGTAATTTCCGCCAAAGGAAATATCCCATTTGTTTTTTCTGTAATTATAGAGGAGGTCAAGGTTGTGCCTTAAGGCAACACGCGCATTGCCATAATCTGTCATGCCCGGTAGTCCATAGCCGGCATTCAGCAGTATCCCGCTTCCGTTTGCCGCTCCTTTTTTTGTTGTAATGTTGATGATCCCTGCCTTTCCGTCAGGATCGTATTTTGCAGAGGGTGAGGTAATGAGTTCCACGTGATCCAGCGAGTTGGCAGGTATCTGAGCCAGTAAAGTCTGTGCATCCAGTAGCACCGGTTTTCCATTCAACAGGACCATGAAACCTGATGAGCCACGCACCGTTATCTCTCCCTGTCCGTTCAGGGCAACGGAGGGCATATTTTTTATTACATCGAGAGCCGATCCGCCTTTTGCCGATTCAAAGCGGGATGCATCATAGCTTTGCTTTTCCAGTTTGTTTGTTGTATATATCCTGTTGCCTGATACGGTGAGCTCTTGAACCATTTGTTTTGCAGGTTCAAGAAAGATGGTATCCAGGGTAAGATGCTGTCCTGCAGCCAGGCTAAAAGACCGGGTTACATTTGCTTTGTAGCCGAGGAACCGGGAACGGATGTAATAGCTGCCTTTATCCATTTTTTCAATATTGAAATTTCCGGATTCATCTGTTATGATACCTGTGACAAGGGAGGAATCGCTGGTTTTATAAACAGCAACACTTGCATATTCCAAGGCTTCCCTGCTCATTGCATCTGCAATATTTCCTGAAATGCTGGCGTTTTGGGCATTGGAAAGGACAGTAACTAACAGGAACAAAACTGATGTGCAGTATTTCATATCGACATTTTTTTACTTGATCTTTCAGCAATAATATGCTTCTTTCCCTGAGAAATGTTTTGCAGGTTATCTTCCCTGGTTTCATCTTTTTCCTAACAAATAACAGCGGATAATGTTTAGGCGATTTCAACAGGCTATAAAATGATGCACTTACCTTGAAGCACGCATATTTTAATTTACAATGAATAAATGGTCGATCAATTTGTATTTGAATTGTTTCTTCAGGCTTTCTCACTTCTGTGAACATATGCAAGGCTAGATT
>CAYSAH010000502.1:0-3133 GCA_964428945.1 uncultured Bacteroidaceae bacterium
CAGGGCGCTCATTTTAAACCAGAAAGTGTTGATTTTAAGACGAGGAATCGGAATTTCCTTATAAATTTCCTCTATAGCCTCATTATTTCTTGAAGCACATGCCAGGTGAACCTCATAGCCATTTTCCATCAATGTCAGGATCTCTTTTTCAACCCTTTCATCGGGGGGAAACCTTGTTTCCAGTAGCATTAAAACCTTTATTTTACTCACCGGTGCACTTGCTTAATTAGCTCGTTAAAAGTACTATTAAATCGTGGAAGGTAAAAACTGAAATCCTGGGTAGTCTTTAAATTCTGTTGAATCTGCTCAATTACTCTTTCAAAAAAACTATTTTTGTTACTTACTTTACAATAACGTACTGATTATGCTGAAGAAAATTGACTTCTCAAAAATGCTTCCACACCTGGTTGCAGTCATATCATTCCTTGTAATATCATTTGCTTATTTTTCACCGCTCCTGGAAGGAAAGCGCCTTGAGCAGCATGATTTAAAAACCTTTCTCGGAAGTGCCCAGGAGATCATTGATTACAGGGAGGAAACCGGCAAGGAAGCACTCTGGACAAACAGAATGTTTGGAGGTATGCCTGCGTATCTTATCAGTACAAAGTACAAAGGGAACCTGCTGAGGCATGTAAATACAGCTCTCCAGCTTGGACCACGTCCTGGAAGCTACTTGTTTTTGATGCTGCTTGGAGCATACGTGCTCTTTCTTACCCTGAGGATCAATCCATGGCTTAGCATTGCAGGAGCACTTGCCTTTGCATTCTCCTCCTATAATTTCATGATACTGGCTGCAGGTCACAATGCAAAAATGGTTGCCCTGGCTTATACAGCACCTGTACTGGCCGGAATATTTATGACATACCGGGGGAAGCGCCTGCTTGGTGCGGCCCTTACCGGGATATTCCTTTCCCTGCAGATCCTGGCCAGTCATCCCCAGATTACCTACTATACCCTTATCATCGTATTGTTCTTTGGCCTTTCAGAGTTATATTTTTCTTTGAAAGACAAGCAGTTGAAAGAGCTTCTTATCTCCACTGCCCTACTGGTGGTGGTGGTCGGTATTTCGGTCCTGAGCAATTACAGCCGGCTTGCCACAACCATGGAATACGACAAATATTCGATGCGATCAGAAACTGAACTTACCCAGGACGAAGAAGACCAGACCGGCGGACTTACACTTTCCTATGCCACGGGCTGGAGCTATGGTGTTGATGAAACAATGACACTGCTTATCCCCGGTTTCAAAGGGGGTTCAAGCGATTTTCAGCTATCAAAAAATTCAAATACTTACCAGGCTTTGTCCAAATTGGATAAGAATTTTGCAAATAATTTTATCGAACATACGAATCTGTATTGGGGCGAACAGGCAAGTACATCCGGGCCGGTTTACCTGGGAGCGATTGTGATCTTTCTTTTTATTCTTGGACTATTTGTTATCGAAGGAAAGTATAAATGGTGGATGCTGGCAGTTACGGTGCTGGGGATCATGCTTGCATGGGGAAAGAACTTTATGCCACTGACCGAATTCTTCCTGAATCATGTTCCCGGATACAATAAATTCAGGACCGTAAGCATGACACTGGTGATTCCCCAGATAGTTGTGCCAATACTTGGGCTATTGGCTCTGAATAAAGTTATTATTGAGGGAGTTGAAAAAAAGAAGCTGCTGAAGGGCCTGAAGTGGTCGGCAGGGATTGCTGGAGGCTTGTCACTGCTCTTCCTCGTGATTCCTACCCTGGCAGGAAATTTCAGCTCTCCATCTGATATGCAGACTATCGATGCTATTTCAGGAAACAATCCGCAGGTGCGAAACATGCTGATCGATTCGCTCATACCCGCACTCGAGTCCGACAGAGAAGCATTTCTGAGAACCGACGCATTCAGATCACTTGTATTTGTTTTGCTGTCGGCCGGATTGATATATCTGTATAAGGTCCGACAAGTGAAAATGAATCTGAACGTGGTGATAATAATGTTCGGACTCTTGTTCCTTGCAGATATGTGGCCTGTGAACAAAAGGTTTTTGAATGATGATAATTTCACAAGCAAATCAAAAGTGGATAAGCCCTACACCGCAACCGCCGCTGACCAGGCAATATTAATGTCGCAGGGATTCAATGAAAGGGTGCTAAATCTTACAGTCAGCCCTTTCATGGACGCAAGCACCTCGTATTTTCACCAATCGATCGGCGGATATCACGGTGCAAAGATGAGAAGATACCAGGACCTGATCAATACCCACATGATGGATGAATTGACAAGCCTGGTTGGTTCGCTGCAGCAACAGGATTTTAATGCCCTGGATACAACTTTAAGCAGGCTTAATATACTGAATATGCTCAATACCAGGTATATAATATTAAACCCAAACGGAGCGCCGCTTACAAACAGGTATGCAAAAGGGAATGCCTGGTTCGTGAATAATGTTGTATTTGCCGAAAATGCAGATGAGGAACTGGCAACACTGATAGATATCAATATCAATGAGACAGCTGTTACTGACGGCAAGTTTAAAGACAAACTTGAAATTGTAAGTTTCCAGGGAGAGATGACAGACAGGATCGAAATGACAGAATATCTTCCAAATAAGCTAAACTATGTCTCTTCGACAGCATCCAGGCGTCTTGCCGTTTTTTCTGAGATCTATTATGAAAAGGGATGGGAAGCATCCATTGATGGTGAACCTGCAGATCTCCTAAGGGTAGACTATCTTTTGCGAGGAATAATGGTCCCGGAAGGAGAACACACCATTGTTTTTGAATTCAGGCCCAGGTCCTATTATTTTGGAGAAAAGATTTCCTACGCAGGATCTGTTATTCTCATCCTTCTGTTGGCAGGGGCCCTTTACCTGGAACTAAAAGGAGGAAAGAAAGAGGTTTGACGTCATTTAACCTAAAGCTGAGCTCCCTTAATACCTTCTCAACCACCTGTAACGTCGGGCATTATCCCCGAACTTATAGGAAAGCGAGATTTCATGAGAGCCGTAGCTGAAGCGCTGGATCGTTGAAAAGGAATAATCAAAGGCATAACCGAGAAACAGTCCGTTGGTACGCATCCCCAACTGGGTGATCAGGCTGCCGTCAGTCCGGTAAGCAAGGCCTGCCCAGTAATCTTCGATATAATAGAACTT
>CAYSAH010000503.1:0-3120 GCA_964428945.1 uncultured Bacteroidaceae bacterium
GTACATCCTGAATAGTCTGGGCAAGGAACAACTCATTGCACTAACCCGTAAGGCTCTGAAGGAGGATAAGTATCTGAAAAAACTGAATATTGAAATTTTCGAATACGAGGCCCTTCTTCAATATTCCGGTGGTGACGCCCGAAAATTGTATAATACTTTGGAACTTGTTATCAGGTCAGAAATATCAGGAAAAATTGAAAAAATTGAGATAACAAATGAAAAAGTTAAGTTGCGATTACAGGAAAATATTGCTATATACGATAAGAATGGGGAATTGCACTATGATATAATTTCTGCTTTTATAAAATCAGTTCGAGGTGGTGATCCTGACGCAGCAGTATATTGGCTTGCAAGAATGCTGGATGGAGGTGAAGAAATAAAATTCATTGCCCGGCGACTGGTTATACTGGCTGCAGAAGACGTAGGCCTTGCTAATCCAAATGCCCTTCTTATGGCAAACAGCTGTTTTCAATCCATACATGTGATCGGCATGCCTGAGGCAAGGATAATTCTTTCAGAAACAGCGATTTACCTTGCAAGTTCTCCAAAAAGCAATTCAGCCTATGCTGCTATTAATGAAGCTTTGGAGGAGGTGAAGAAGTCGGGCAACCTGCCAGTTCCGCTACATTTAAGAAATGCACCGACAAAATTGATGAAGGAAATCGGTTATGGAAAAGATTATAAATACGCTCATAGTTATGAAGGGAATTTTGTTCCTGATCAGTTTCTTCCCGATGAGATGGCCTCCAGGCAGTTTTACCATCCGGGAAAGAATGTTCGTGAAAATGAGATAAAAAAGAATCTGAATCAAAACTGGAAAGGTAAAAAGAAATACGATGAGTAAACTAAATGTAAAAGATTATATTCCAGGGATTAAACCCTCTACTTTCGATAATTTCTTCCTGTTTGCAGGACCCTGTGTTGTTGAAAACAGAGACAGTGTTTTACATATTGCAGAGAAGATTTCAAAAATTACCCGCAAACTTGAAATACCGTATGTTTTTAAGGCATCATACAGGAAGGCAAACCGGTCGAGAATAGATTCTTTTACCGGTATTGGAGATGAAAATGCCCTCAAAGTACTGGCTGAGGTAAAAAGCACATTCAATATTCCTGTTGTTTCAGATATTCACAGTGCAGATGAAGCTGAGATAGCTGCCAGGTATGTCGATGTACTGCAAATTCCTGCATTTCTTTGCCGACAGACCGATATACTTGTCGCTGCAGCAAAAACAGGAAAAACAGTGGCAATTAAAAAAGGACAGTTTCTCTCCCCTGCTGCCATGGTATTTGCTGTTGTTAAAGTGAGAGAATCTGGCAACAGCAAAGTGATTATTACAGAGAGAGGCACTATGTTTGGTTACCAGGACTTGATCGTTGATTTTCGAGGAATACCGGAAATGCAGGCTTTCAATGTACCTGTGGTTTTAGATGTTACACATTCCCTGCAGGAACCTAACCAAAAAGCAGGAATTACAGGCGGACGGCCTGAAATGATTGAAACAATTGCCCGTGCGGGAATTGCCACCGGGGTAGACGGGATTTTTATTGAGACCCACCCAACACCCTCCTCTGCCCTGTCTGACGGAGCAAACATGCTTCCCCTGGCTCAGCTTGAAAAACTCCTTTATAAACTTGTAGAGCTTAGGAAAACAATTATAGACTTCTGACCGTTATCTACTTATTAAGCATTTTGGATGAAAAAGATATTGCTATACATATTTTTGCTGCAGTTCAGCAGCCTTGTTATTTCACAGGATCTGCAAACTGTTCTGAATAATAACAACCTTGCACTGGGACTAGAATCCAGAAAGAAACTATCCAACTTAAGAACGGACGGTCATGTTATTATGACTGGCACTGAAACCAGCATTCCATTCAAGCTTATACAGGCAAAGCCCGACCTGTTAAGAATAGAGACGACTGTATTCGGATTTAAAGCGATCCAGACCTATGATGGTACTTCTGCATGGATGTTATCGCCGATGAAAGGGATGGAAGCTGTTCAAACTGATCCCAGGGACATGGAATTCATTGCAGCGGCAACCTCTATCGACGGCCCGTTCTCGATCAATAAGAACGCCAGGTATACTCTTAAGTATTATGGTAAGGACAGCTACCATGAAACCCCTGTTGAAGTTGTTTCCTGGGTTGCGGATACTGAAAGACTAAAATATTATATCAATTCATCCACCTGGCTTGTAGATGCTGTCCGATATGAATATAAGAAGAACGGTGGGTGGTACAGCATGGAATACAGGATCAAATCCTATCGGGAATTCAAAGGATCTAAATTTCCCGCTGAAGTTACTGCAGTCATTAATGGCGTTGAAATGTTGTCCCTGTATGTTAATGATTTGGGGATCTTGGAACAGCTCGACTATAAAAACTTTGAAAAGCCATCTTATTAAAAAAAACGAGGATTTCTCCCCGTTAATTTTAAAGTTGTTCTATAAGCCAGGTTCTGTACCCTTCGACAAGCTCAGGGCCTCTATCATTTATCTAAGCGGTCTACCCCCCGGAACGGACGGGTCGTCCTTAAATACCGGTATACATGACCTTTCACCCTGCAAGTCAGACAGCTATAACGGTTACCCGCTATACTGGTGGGCTTTTACCCCACCTTCTCACCCGTTCCCTTTGATAAGCCCAGGGAAATCCCTAAACCTATCTAAGGGTGGTTATTTTCTTCCCTGTTTCTATACCCTCACAGATATCTGACTTTCGTCAGTGCAGCACCCTGCGTTGCCCGGACTTTCCTCCCCGGATTTGAACCGGAGCGATAGAGCGAACTACTTCTTGACAAAGGTAGAAGTTTTTCTGTAAAAACTCAAGGTAAAGAACTAGTAATCAATAAAATTCAATTACCTAATCATTCAGTGAAAGGACTACTTCGAAAATATGAACAACAAAATGAAGGTAATTGGGATCGCAAGGCCTGTAATCAGAAACCTCAAGCCATATTCTTATCCAAATAATGATGCCTGTTAAGGCGAACAAGAACACAATAGCTGAAAGCAAGAAGTATTCTTACCAAGAATAATCTCCAGTATACATGAAATTTTGTAATAAATTTATTTCATTTCAGGTTCATACTCTGAGCTCCAGTATTTATTTTTC
>CAYSAH010000504.1:0-3102 GCA_964428945.1 uncultured Bacteroidaceae bacterium
CATGTCGATCCATATAAGGGAGTAAGTTGGATGAACAAAGGTGGCTTTCAGTGGATAGCAACTGGTGATATTGCCATCGGGCAAGCGGGAATTGTTGAATTGCTCAATAGCGGATGTAAAGTAGCTTAAGTCACCTGTAAGTGTGACCCACGCCATAAGGTGGGGCCTAAGGTCGCCCACGTATTGCATCTGCTCGTAATAGGCATCACTCATAAGATTGTCCTGTGCACAAATTTCGAGAGTGTGCCAGCAGATATTCCATACTTCATTGTACAAAGGATCGCTGGTTTCAAATTTTGCTTTCAGCGGGAGAGGACTGGCTGAGCAGACATTAAAATAATCTTCGATAAGCAGCGCCTCATCCTTCGTTTCAATTTCCAGTTGAATGAACCTGAAGGCACGAAACCAAAGCGGCTGAAAAGTTCTTTTTTGTCCTCCGTCCATTACATAGATATCGGATATTCCCTTTATCGTTTTGCCTTCAGTTTCGTCCCTGTTACCTTTACGATTTTGCTCATCATAAAGGGCTTCGGAATAGATGATCCTGACCTTTGCGTTTTTCCCGCCTGACAATGTTAATTTTGGATATCCGACAGTAACATATTCCTGGTCAATAAGGATTGTTTTCCTTGAGTTTGAAGGAATGACCAGAGGCCTTTCTCCAAAAGTGAAACCTTCTTTTATCGTGTTTAAATCCGTTTTCACGATTTTTGTAAAAGCTTCTTTCCTGCTTTGCTGTATCGCGGTTGTGCGAGGCTGCAGGATCCAGCCGTGTCCTGCTCCTGCATTGGTTTTTGGTCTTGAGAAGACTACCTCCGGATCGATCCATGCCTTGTCTTCGTAATTACCGTTTTTCCAATCCCATGGGTATTTTGAGGCAAGAATGGAGTCGGTTGGATTGGAAGCATAAAAGCCCCCGACGATCTCTCCGCTGCTCATCCAATGTACAGGTTTTTCTTTCATAGCTCCATTTTTCATGACCTTCCAGTTGCCATTATTTCCGGTATTAATGATCTCTTCACGCGACGAATTTCCCTGTATAAGGAATGCCGTTTTGAAACTGAGCAAACCATAACTTCTTTCAATTCCCCAGTTCATAACTTCAGCAGCAATTATATTTTTTCCGGCAATCAGGCTGGGACCAATATCGATCGTTTCATACCTCCAGTGACGCACATCGCCCATCTGCGGACCGTAGCAAACTTCCTTTCCATTGACATATAAACGGTAGCGATTATCACCACTTATGTGTATTATAAATTCCCCTGGCGTTTCATCAAGCTGGAAGATATTTTTGAAATGAATAAGTCCGTATGCAGCTTCATCGATCGACGGGTGGGTGATCCATTGTGCATTCCAGGTTTCAGGATATTGTGGCAGATGGTTACCTGAGTACTGCGCTTTTAGCAGGAAAGAGATAAATATAAAGGCCGGAAGGAGGATTAATCTAGGCATGTTAGTCAGTATTGAAGGTTAGTAGTAATAGCGGGTGTACAGCAAGGTATCTCCATATTTAACTTCGCTGAGCCTTGGGTCCATGGTCAAAGTTAAGTAAAAATGTCTGAACTCGGATTCAGCGGATTAGGAGATGAACAGGATGTGTTTCGTAATTCTGCGGGCTTATTAATTTTGGCAGCTTGGGCCTTGAATTCAAAAGACTTCTAAACTCAAAATACAAGCTATTATAAAATCCTGTTTATCTGAAACTCCGTTCAATCCGTGTTCAGACCTCTTGCGTAATGCTGCCATCCCAGTCATCCCTCCATCTGAGGCATTTTCGCCCGCCGAAATGAAATGAAGGAGGGCCGGTTCAGACCCTGGCGAAATAAAAGATAATTAAAAATCCGTAAGCAATTTGCTAAGTCAATTTTGACAAATTTGGGACCGTCGACTGCTGACTGGCGACTTTTTATCCCTATGGTAGTGATTTTTCTTTTTCATTTCAAACCACTATGGTTCATGGAAGATATTCCATATCTTTGTATTGCATAATTAGATATCAGAATACTATGAACTTGCAATATATAACAGACAACAAAGGTCAAAAAAGTGGTGTACAGTTGCCAATAAAGGATTGGAAGAAGATCCAGAAGGACCTGAAAGAACTCGACCGCTTACGCAATAAAAAACTCTTCCTCTCTGAACTGGCTGAAGCTGTTGCAGAAATGAAACTCATCAAGGAAGGTAAACTAAATGCCCGTGATGCTCAAAAGCTGATCGATGAGCTATAGTGTCAAGTCCATATCTGTTTTTGATCGTCAGGCCAAACGACTGATTAAAAAGTTTCCGTCAATTAAAAAAGAACTCCAGGAACTTATTATTGAACTCGCTGAAGATCCCACCAAAGGAACTTCTATTGGTCATGATTGCTATAAAATACGACTTGCCATAGCCAGCAAGGGTAAAGGAAAATCCGGTGGAGCTCGGGTGATTACCCATATTCTTTTTAAAAACCAGACCGTTTACCTACTTTCCATTTACGATAAATCAGATATTGAAAACCTTACGGATAAGGAAATTCTGGAACTGCTGAAATTAATCCCATAATAAATGTTCTAAGTATTCAGTCTTTGTTGCGCAATCTTGTATTTTTTCTTAAAAGATACTGGCAAATTGGATATGTTTATCTTTTCCAAATACTTGATTACATTTGGGTAATCTTGCTCGTTCCAAGCTCTGTTAGCCGCTTCAAGTAATTGTTCTCCCACCAGATTGGTACTATATTTAGAGCTCCTTCGTTCATTAAACTTAACAAGGTTGTCTAAAACATACAAATTCCCTTTTAATTACTCTTTTCCTGCCCCGTATAGCCTCTTGATGTGTAATTTACAGTCAAGCTTGTATCGTAGATCCAATCATTTGCATTTGTCCTTATTCCCTCCCGATTTTCGCTGGCGCTTATCGGGATTAGTTCAGGCAGAGGAATTGTCATCTACTGCATCTCGCTAAATCCCGCCTTCACTGAACACGCATCGTAGCTGAAAAACTCTCTTGCATTTCCATCCTCCCCTGCAACAGCCATCACCGAGCCCAGATGATCCTTCAATATGAAATAGGTGGAGTCTGTTGTGGAAGTCTTGCGGTTAAAACCGAAGATGCCTT
>CAYSAH010000505.1:0-3094 GCA_964428945.1 uncultured Bacteroidaceae bacterium
CTATATTCACCGGGAACCAGTTCCCCGTTATTTGACCAGAAGATAGATACCGGCAGATCTGCATTTTCATAATTCACAGTTCTTGATGAGGATGCGGGCAGATCTTCCCCGTTTACTTTGAACATTTCCATTTCAGGCGATCCCAGAGCAACACCATCGGGCCTTACAAGCCTCAGGTATACTGTTTTCTCCCCCGGGGAAGCAACTGAATTTGCACGCATTACGAAATCTGTCCTTATCTTATTGATGCTACTGATTCTTTTCCTGGGCCGGTTCTTATCGTTTATAGTTTCAACCAAAATGTCGGAGGCCTGGATTGAAGAGGCAAGGTCTTTTATCTCCTCCAGGGCAGCCTTATCCGTTTCAAGTTTTTGTTTTTCTGTTTTCAATTGTGTTTCGGACCTCTTTAACTGGACGTTTTCGGCCATTAGAACCTGGTTTTGAGAATTCAGGGAATCGATCTGAACGATATATGACCGAAGCACCGATCTAAGGGTTTCCATCTCACGCTTGTACATTTTTATCTTATAAGCATCGTCGGCTTGTATTGCAATCAGTTTGTTAATCTTTTCCTTTTGAAGGCTGAGTTCTTCCTGGATCCGCACATTGTCGGTGTGAAGTGAATCATATGAAAGGTAGATATTATTCAATTCCCGTTCCAGCGAATCTTTTTCAGTGGCAAAAAATATCTTGTTTTGTTCAAGCTCAGCGCTTGTTGTGTTATAATCCTTGTTCAGATCAACAAGCATATATATGGAAACAGCCAGCACAACAGCCAGTAATCCTATTATTCCATATAATACTCCAACATTCGTTTTCTTTTCAGCCATTGTATAAAGCATTAAATTTTTGCAAAGATATGTATAAGAGCATCATCTTAAACAAGACGCACTGAATATATTAACTCAAAAAAAGAGGAAATAGTATTAACCTTTTCCGGGTACATCTTTCTCAGATATACCAAATTTCTCATCTTTTTCAAGATTTCCCCTTGGTTCAACATGAACCATCACATCATATACATTATCCAGATCAAGTTTTATATTGTCCTCTACTTCTTTTGAGATGTCGTGTGCTTTACTGACGCTAATGTCAGGATCCACCTCAATGTCAAGGTTGATCATGTAGTATGGGCCTATTTTTCTGGCTCTTGTGCGATGCGGATTATATGCTCCTTCAACTTTTTTTATTGCATCAAATAATTTTAGGTACAGGTCCGGGTCATCAATCCCATCCATTAATTCCGTGTTAGATTTCAGGAAGATCATAACCGCCTCATACATTATGAACAAACTGATAACCAGCGCGATAATCTTGTCGATTATCGCAGCCTCAAAGATTATCGCAGCAAGGAGTCCCAGGAGTACGGTTAAAGAAATCAGCATATCGTTCCGCATATGAATGCCCATAGTAAAAAGCATATTACTTTTTTGCTTTTTACCAATGCTTTTAAGATAAAAGCTGAGCAGGATTTTCCCCAACATAGAGAAAAGAGTGACATATATTGCAATCATTGCCGGGATCGCATTCACTTCCTGCTTAATCAATTTTTCAATTGTAGATACTGCCAGCTGTGAACCGGCGAGGAATATAAGCATTGACAACACCTTGGTGGCAACAGTATCGGCCTTTACATAGCCATAGGGAAATTTAATATTTGGAGGCCTAAGCACCACCCTTGCAGCAACAAGAGTAACCACCGAACTAATGATGTCTGCTGAAGAGTCTATACCATCGGCAATGACAGCAAAACTGCCGGAAATAAAACCCACCACCAATTTTAACATAGCCAGAACGGCGTTTCCAAGGATCGAAACCCACGATGCAAAAATTATTCCCGGAGGCGTTTTTTTCATCGTTTATAATCGGTTTGTTATAAAAAATTTTCTATTATGGGGAGGAAATTAGAATTTTCGGGGGGGATTTGTTATGCGGAACCTTTCATTGAGCATTTTTTCAACTTTTGCCTGTATTGTTTTTACATCGCTGATCTTTAGATCTTCGAGGAGTTCTATGTGTGCTTCAAGGTGGATCTCCCGGTCGTTTAGGCACCAGGCATGGACGTGATGCAAATTGCTGATCTCCGGAAAGGCTTCAACCTTAGACTGAATTTTTTTCAAATCAATGTTATCTGGAGCAGACTGCATTAGAATATTAACCGCTTCTTGCAGAATTATATAGGATTCACGGATCAGGTATATTCCTATTAAGATTGTAATAACAGGATCGATCCAGAAGATATTGAATAATTGCATTGCAACAGCTGCGATTATTACAACTATTGAAGAAAGACTGTCTCCTATCAGGTGAACATATGCGGCTTTTACATTAATGCTCTTTTTTGAGTCATTTCTTAACAAGGCTATCGCAAGGATATTAGCAACCAGGCCAATCATTGCGACAATTATGACAATAAGAGATTTTACCGGCTCAGGATCATTAATTCTTTTCCAGGCCTCGATGAACAGAAAAACACAGATAACGATAAGAATAACAGCGTTGAGCAGTGCGGCTAAAATCTCGATCCGCTTATAGCCAAAGGTTTTGCTTATGTTGGCATTTCGTTTGCTTACCCTGTTCGCCAGGAAGGCAATGAAAATTGAAAAAGTGTCACTAAGATTGTGAAGGGCATCAGAAATAAGAGCAAGGCTGTTTGCCAGCAATCCGCCGGCAAATTCCACCAGGGTTATCACCAGATTAAGGATAGTAGCTATGAGTAAGTTTTGCTCATTAACCGGTTTATGGTTGTGGGACCGGCTTTTCTTCATAGTTTCTTTTTCACTCATGTCAAATGAAAAACTGCAGTGTTTATTTCAGGACCCTATCCTGGTTCAGGCAAATTATTTGCAAAAATAATATTAACAATAACAAGGAAACAGCTTAAGCAATGTTTTATTTTTTTATAATGAATAAGCCTGATACTGATAGCTGCCAGCTAAACAAAATAAGCCCGACCTGGAAAATTATACATATTTAGCTGAAATCAATTTTGGGCCTTACTTATTTCTTACCTTTTTTCTTTTCTGTTTTTTCCGGAACCGGTGTTTTTGAGAAATAAGATGGTTTATTTTTTGTATAAATGATTAATCCAATT
>CAYSAH010000506.1:0-3091 GCA_964428945.1 uncultured Bacteroidaceae bacterium
GACCGATGTGACCGGATTCGGACTGTTGGGGCATTTGTCGGAGATGTGCCGGGGAAGTAACCTTACGGCAGTGATCGAATACTCTAAAATTCCCTGTTTTGCTGAAACAGAAGAGTACATCCTTCAAAACTGTATCCCCGGAGGGACTCAACGCAACTGGGAAAGTTACAGACATCAGGTACAAATAAATGAGGAAACATGGCGTTACCTCCTGGCCGATCCCCAGACCAGCGGAGGATTGCTGATCGCCGTGGAGGAAAATGCCATCCCTGAAGTCGAAAAGGTTCTGGCTTACTACGGGATAGAAGCCAGTCCGTTTGGGTATCTCGTTAAGAGAAGGGAAATGGTTATTGAGGTTATGTAATGCGGCTGGTGACTGGCGGCTTCCAATAACAGATATTGTAAAATACCTGATAATCATTAGTTTATTGATTTGAATAAGGTAATAAGGTAGGGCTGATATTTGCTTTTATCCGGTTTTCTATCAAGGTTTTGATTACGGAATAAGGTTATTCGTTTGGAAAATGAATACCTTATCGCATCACCAAACCTACTATATAACAAATTGGAATACCTCATATATATAATTGATTATCAGACAGCTTTTTTTAACTGAATAATCTGTTTCTCAAGATATTCGATTCTACGTTCTTTCCATTTTTGCTGTGATTCAATTATTATTCCGGGATTGTATTGTCTTTTTTCTTTAAGCATAGTGTATACTATTCTTGCCAATTTATGTGCTGTTGCTACATTTCCTGCCTTTTTCCCGAGTTTTGATTTCATTTTACGGGCATAATCTCCCAAAGGTGATTTTGACTTTTTTAAGCCATTAGCGCACATTCTGAAAGTTTGACCTGCGAAGTTCTTCTTTTTCTGCATTTTACTGCTGATAATCTTTCCACCTGTAATTTTGGTGTTTGGTGCCAGATTAAGCCAGGCTGTTATATGTTTATTGTCTTCCCATTTACTCATGTCTGTCCCTATCTCTGAGATGATTTCCACGCATGAAACTTCGCTAATTCCTTCGACTTTGCACAAATCGACCCCTGCAATTATCTCTAATAAGGGTCTGATATTGTGGCTAAACTCGTTTTTCCGTCGTAGTTTTTTTTTTACTGATATCCCAGTAATGTCACCATCCAATATTTTAGCAACTTGGGCAAGCAGTAATTTCGTAATCCTCGTTTCGCATTCATTTATCTGGGACTGATAAAATAAATACTCATCATAAGCCTGCTTGAGCATGAAAAGATATTCTTCTTTCCAAATCCCTGTCAATGATTTTTTTATTTCAATATCACTGGCTTTTATCCTGGGGTCCTTGAGCTTTATCAATTCATCAGTATTGCGTTCACCTGTTAAAACGGCCTGTATCATTTGTTGCCCCGTTTTACCAAGTATATCACTAATTACGGTATGAATCTTCAGGTTCATAAGTTCCAAAGCTTTTTGCATCCGGCGTACACTATCTGAACTGATGGATATAAGATTTCTTCGTTGACGGACATAGGTGCGAAGTACTCTGATTTCTCCTTCCGGTTGGAAACTCTTTTGCAGTAAACCACAACTATGTAACTTTTGAAGCCATATAGCATCCGTATCGTCTTTCTTACGCCCTGTCACATTTTTCACATGTCTGGAATTTACAAGATAAGGTTCAATCCCTTGCTCCTCCAGCATCAGGAAAAGGTTAAGCCAGTAAACTCCTGTGCTTTCAATGGCAGCAGTAGTAATACCAGCATCTTTTAACCAATGAACAAGATCCACTAGATCCTCCGTAAAAGAAAAAAATTGACGGACTTCGAAGCCTGTGTTTCCATCACTTATGGCAACATCGTACTGAGTGTCTCCAACATCAATACCCGCAGCATACGGATTAATTACAGGTAATCCTTGGCTGTGTTTCTTTTTTTTCTTTAAATCATTCTTTTCTTCTTTTCTCATAATCGTATGGTTTTAATGCGATCTGAAAGAGATTCAAAATGAACTTTATCTACTATACGGTGTCTCAGAGAGCATCCAGTTGAAATTCCAAAAAATCTCATATCCAAACTTGATAATGGTGTAAATTCACCAAGGTTTTGCCGGATTATACTCAGATCGCAGGTAGACACTAAAGTTATTAAATTTGAAGTTCGGTAAGATACCGTGGGGGACTTGATAGAAATAATTACGGCATAGATCAAGGCTAACCTTCTCTGCATAGCGACATATGCTGACTTTTCATCACTGCCTCCATTCAGAGGAAAAACAGGTAAATCCCCGATGTGAATTTAATTTAATATTTATGTGTTTTTTGCCAAGGGATTTTCCCCTCTCCCGGATATAATGAGTATAAAAAGAACACAACGTTTTTTTTCTTAGGTTTGATTTAGTTAAGAAAAGAAGGAGATGTCCAACAAGTCTCCTTCTTTAAACAAAATGAAATGGAAAACAGAATCAACTATAAATTATTACAAGACTTTTCCGAAGGAAAATATTCATGGAACGACTATTTAAAAGTAAAACAGTGGTTCGGCCATCCCCGCGATCTTCATCATATGGAAGAGCAATTGTTCAACCAGTGGAAAAACACCATTGGGGAGGAACAACCGGACCCGCAATCGTTACACCACCTGTTTGAAAAAATACATTACCAGATTCTCCTGGAAGAAAAGCAAAACAGCAAAAGGAGGAATCTGTGGAATTATTACCGGCAGGCAGCCGCGTTTCTTTTGATACCGGCGCTGTTTTTTTCAGTGTTGTTTTACCTGTTTTCGGGGAAACCGCAAACTGTTCCTGAAACCTGGGCAGAAATCAACGCCCCTGACGGTTCCAGGGTTGAATTTTTTATCCCGGATAGCTCCAGAGGCTGGCTGAACAGCGGATCAAAATTAAAATACCCGGTGCATTTTAACCAGCAACTGAAGGTAGAACTTACCGGCGAGGCATTCTTTGACATCAGGAGCCGGGAACATTCAGATTTTACCGTAAGTGTGGCAGACCTTTGTGTGAAGGTCCTCGGTACAAAATTCAATATCTCTGCCTATCCAACCGATAGGTACACAGAAGTTGTTTTAAACGAGGGTAAGGTCGACATCACAGGCAA
>CAYSAH010000507.1:0-3083 GCA_964428945.1 uncultured Bacteroidaceae bacterium
AAAGAAGGATCCAAAGAGTGAAAATATTGCAATTAAAAATGCCAGCGGAATGATGAAGCTTTTATTCACGCTTGCGATCGCTTTGTCCTCAGCAGCAATCAGTTTAAATTCGGAAGAAGGATTTAGAAGCAGACCCTTAGCTCTCAAAAATAAATTGTTTAACTTCATCATAAATAATTTGATGGTTCCATCTAGGTCTGAGCCTGAATGCAGAACTTAAGGCATAAGTTAAATGATTGACTTTATGCAAACCCGAACCTTGTATAAAATATCCCGGTACACCATAAATATACGAATCTTTAATTTTCCAGGGTAGAAATGTATTTACCAAATTGAAACTATTTGATTAAATTCCTGTCCGGATTTACTCCGGAGGGAATTCCTTAAATTTGAAAAATGATGGAAAGTCCGGATATGATCACTATTCTTGGCCATACGGCAGGAGGAAAGACCCTGCTTGCCGCATGGACTGCCTCTATGCTTGGAGGTGAAGTTATCAGCGCTGATTCCAGGCAGGTATACAGGGGAATGACTATAGGAACCGGTAAGGACTTTGACGATTATAAGGTAATGGGGAAAATGATTCCTTATCATCTTGTTGATATTGTTGATGCGGGCTACGAGTACAATGTGTATGAGTTTCAAAATGATTTCCTGAAGGTGTATAATTCTCTTAAGAGGGATGGTAAATTTCCTGTACTGTGTGGAGGATCAGGACTTTATATTGAATCAGTATTAAGGCAGTATGATATGTTGTATGTGCCAGTAAATGAAGACCTGAGAGCGGAATTGGAAGTCCAGGATCTTGAAGATCTCAAAGAAATTTTGTATAGATTAAGGCCATTGCATAATAAAACAGACACTGAAAACAAAAAGCGGGCAATAAGGGCCATCGAAATAGCAAAATACGTCGAAAAGCATGGTCAGACAACAGCAAAAATCCCCCATATTCGATCTTTGAATTTTGGTCTTGGTTTTGAAGTTGAGGAGAGGAGGAGGAGGATCACAGAGCGATTGAAACAGCGGCTAAGTGAGGGGATGGTGGATGAAGTCAAAGCGTTGTTAAACAGTGGTATCGATTATGAGAAGCTTGATTATTATGGTCTTGAATACAGGTACATATCCAGGCACCTGAAAGGTCTGATCTCATATGATGAAATGTTCAGCCAGCTGAATACCGCAATTCATCAGTTCGCCAAAAGACAGATGACTTATTTCAGGGGTATGGAGCGGCGTGGTATTGAAATTCACTGGATCAAAGGGGAGCTATCCCTTGAAAAGAAGTTAAATGAGGTTTTAATGGAGCTGGGATCTATTTGAACTGCCAGGGAATGTCTTTGAGATAGTAGATCAGTCCCGTGGCAATAATTAAATTTATTCCGGAAAACAGATAATTATAGGCTACTCTCCAGGATTTTACACTTCTTCTTATCATGATCCCCACATTAGGGATAAAGAAGGCAAAAACGCTGAAAATTGTGAATGTATTGAGAATTTTTTCTTCGCTTGCCTCTTCAGTTGGTTCGGAAGTTATCGTAAAGAAAAGCACCATATAAGCCAGAAGCATGAAGGCAGCCAGGTATACCAGGTAACTGAGCTTAAGCGTGATAGTGGAAGCCGGCCGTTTCCTGTGCAAGCGGAAGGGCTTTAGTATAATAATTGCAATAACATATACCAGGAGGAAAGCGGTAATAAATATTAAATGCAATAGAAAATTCATCTCTTATACTCCATATATTCACAGTACAAGTTAGGAAATTGATCCTAAAAAGAAAAAGGAGTTATCAACGGAGGCCTATATGTCGGCCTTGGCCATGGCTTCCTTAATCTTTATCTCAAGCTCTTCTGACAGTTCAGGATTATCTTTCAACAAGAGCTTAACTGAATCCCGTCCCTGTCCCAGTCTTGTCTCTCCATAACTGAACCATGAACCGCTCTTTTTGAGGATGTTAAGTTCAACACCAAGGTCAACAAGCTCACCTGTTTTTGAGATGCCCTGTCCATACATAATATCGAATTCAGCCTTTCTGAATGGGGGTGCAAGTTTGTTTTTTACAACCTTAACCCTTGACCTGTTTCCATGAATGTCTTCTCCCTCCTTAAGTTGTCCTATCCTTCGGATATCCAGCCTTACAGAGGCATAAAACTTCAGTGCATTACCACCCGTTGTGGTTTCAGGATTTCCGAACATAACACCGATTTTATCCCGTAACTGGTTGATGAAGATGCAGGTGGTATTGGTCTTGCTGATATTTCCGGCAAGTTTCCGCAAAGCCTGCGACATCAGCCTTGCCTGCAGTCCCATTTTTGACTCTCCCATTTCCCCTTCGATCTCGGCTTTGGGTGTCAGAGCAGCAACTGAGTCAATAACAATAATGTCAATGGCCCCTGAGCGAATAAGATGATCTACGATTTCAAGTGCCTGTTCACCATTATCTGGTTGTGAGATATACAGATTTTCAATATCAACTCCCAGCTTTTGTGCGTAGAACCTGTCGAATGCATGCTCAGCATCAATAAATGCTGCGATGCCTCCTTTTTTCTGGGCTTCAGCGATTGCATGAATGGCAAGGGTGGTTTTCCCGGATGACTCTGGTCCGTAAATCTCAATAACGCGTCCCCTTGGATACCCACCGATACCCATTGCGACATCAAGTCCTATAGAACCACTGCCGATAACAGGTATGTCGACTATGGCTGAGTCCCCCAATTTCATAATGGTTCCCTTGCCATAGCCTTTTTCGATTTTGTCCAGTGTAAGCTGTAAGGCTTTCAATTTTTCCTGGTTGTCGTTTTTTTGGTTGCTCATAACGTTTTTTACCTGTTAATGTGTTCTAACCCTCAAATATCTGTTTTGTATGCTGTTTTGTTTCAACTTTTTCAAAAATATTTTCGACAAGTCCATTTTCATCGATAATATAGGTCTTTCTTAATACTCCCATATAGCTCTTGCCATACATTTGCTTTTCGCCCCATGCATTGTAAGCCTTTAAAACAATTTTATCAACATCTGAAATGAGCCGGAAGGGGAGGTCGAATTTCTTTATAAAACCCTTGTGTGATTTTTGGCTGTCGGCACTTAC
>CAYSAH010000508.1:0-3052 GCA_964428945.1 uncultured Bacteroidaceae bacterium
ATCAGCCAAAAATTTTGATCACATCCTTGTGTCTTCAACCGTCCCGAAACCTGAATTCAACTTTGTCACTTACCTCAAGGATCTCGGGGGTGCCTATCCTGATAAAAAGATCATATATTTCGCCGCTTACATGAACAGTGGTCCGGATTATTTTGGAAAAAACTATTTCCAGATGAAATCTGTTAAAGACCTCCAGGAATATATAAGGAAACTTGAAGTGTAAATTTGGACAATCCAGGTGCAAAAAGCAAGGCGTGTTTAAAACCGATGTTTAATTTTAGCCCAAACAACATGCATTGTGTCTGATGCAATAAATCAGCGGATAATAATATCCTTTGCGCAATTAACAATCTGAAGGACGAAAATGCCTTTTCGCCAGTAAAAACAATGATGCATTTATATTTTTGTTTAAGAACTCCCTAAAAAGATACATTCTGTTAAACAAATAATCATTCTGATTAAACAGAAGTATCAATAATGCTAATTTAGAATATAAAGACTTATAAATCCTTTTTTCCTTATTATATAAGTTATTCAGCCGCTTTCCTTATTTAGAATGTAGTCTTTTTCAATGCTTTGGATTTAAATAAAATTTGCATAATGTTCAACAATATCATAGATTTGTTAAACAATTAGATTTTGAATTATACATTTAAACAATATAGTTATGACAACAATGGAGTTTAATACAAGGCTGATCAACATGGAGGCTCGTTTGGAGAGATTTGCATTAAGTCTTACATCCGACAGGGAATCAGCAAAGGATCTTTTACAGGAAACCTATGTAAAGGCGTTGTCATCGAAAGATAAATTTATTGAGTTCACAAATTTTGAAGCCTGGGCCTATACAATCATGAAGAATACCTTCATAAATAATTACAGGAAAGCGGTAAGGCAGAACACAATAGTAGACCAGACAGAAGACCTGTTTTATTTGAACAATACTAAAGAAGCTACCAATATCAGGCCGGATTCGACCTATCAGCATAAAGAGATCAGCAAGCATATTGACTCATTGCAGGATGAATTGAGAATTCCTTTTCTGATGCATACAGAAGGGTATAAGTACAAGGAAATTGCTGAAAAACTGGATCTTAAGATTGGAACGGTTAAGAGCCGCATCTTTTTTACCAGGAAAAAATTAATGGAGTCTTTAAAGGATTATGCGAATTAAGTCACGCAGGATACGATGTCCATATACAAATTAGGTTAAAGTTAGTTGGTTAGTTAGTGGTTTTAAGTTAGCTAAACCCTCCGTACTCAAACGGGGGGTTTTTTTATATAACTTTTATGATCTGGTCGCGATAGAATCCAAGCGCTATATAATCTATTTTATTCCTGAGGTACACTTCCGAGGGAATTCCCACGTCGGCAATGTAGAGCTCATATTCATTAATATGGTTGAGCAGGATCGTTTTGGGAGCAGCAACAGTAAGAACTTTATCGGCTCTGAATCTCAGGTGTTCACCATCTTCTGAAATACCGGTGGGAATATCCAGCGATATTTTTTCCGCTTTCATGCTGTTCATCACACGGATCAGTTCCGATACCTTATCTGGCAGGGGCAGTCGTTGTGAAAATCCGAAGAAGCAATCAAGGATCAGATCATAATTGGATTCGATCACTTTCTCAACACCATAGGAAATTGTTCGGCTCAACTGGTCCTTAACGAGCTGGTGATGCGTTGGAATGGGCATTTGCATATGCACTTTATATCCCCAGGCTTCAAGCCTCCTGGCCGCCACGAGTCCTCCACCGCCGTTATTTCCCGGTCCGACGCCGACGAATACAGAGGCTCCCGGAGCCACAACACTTGCTGAAAGTCTCGCCAATTGTAAACCGGCGCTTTCCATCATTAATTCAACCGGCAAATGATAATTGTCAACCGCATAAAAATCCATCTCCCTGAAGGCTTCGAGGGAGAGGGTCCGGATTTTGGAAGATTCTATTACTGGAAAAGGCATGCTTATAGGTTTTTTGCGAAATATAAGAAAAATACCGGTGCAGGACATACAGATACGCACTGAGACAAAAAATCATCTGAATTGAATCGATGACAAAAGATTGAAAGGCCTGATACAACAGGATAAGAAAATGAAGCTCCTGCTTAGTCTGTCAATGATTTGCTTGCTGGTACTGCGCATCCACGACCGCAAATGCCGCCATATCGACGATCTCACGCACAGAAGCCTCCATTTGCAGGATGTGCACCGGTTTTCCCATTCCTAGCAATAAAGGTCCGATGACATCGGCCCCCCCGATCTCCTGCATCATTTTGTAGCCAATGTTCCCTGCACTCAGATTCGGGAAAATGATGGTATTAACCAGTTTATTTCCAAGCTTGCAGAAGGGGTATTTCTTCATCCGCAGATCAGTGTTCAGGGCATAATTCATCTGCATTTCGCCGTCGATCAGCAGTTCGGGGTGTTCCTTGTGCAATATCCTGACAGCTTCGCGGGCACGTTCGGGGCTGCCTCCCTTAATGGAACCGAAGTTGGAATAGCTGACAAGGGCAATAACCGGATCAATATTAAACTGTTTGACTGCTTCGGCAACAAGCAGTGTAGTATCAACCAGTGTTTGTGTTTCCGGACGAATATTCACTGTTGTATCTGCAAAAAAGAAGGTGCCTTTTTTTGTTTGGACAATGTACATTCCCGCGATATGTTTTTTTGCATTGTTAGATCCTGATATCTGGATTGCCGGGCGGATAACATCAGCATATTTGCTGGAAAATCCGGAAAGAAATGCATCTGCGTCGCCCATTTCAACCATCATTATACCAAAATGGTTTGGAAGGTACATATCGGCCAGAGCGTCCTCGTAAGTCATCCCCTTTCTTTTTCTCTTTTCAAACAGACTGGCAGCATATCTTTTCCTGGTTGCCTCAAAATCTGCATGACGCTGGTCAATGATCTGAACAGAATCCAGGTCCAGGTGATATTCCCTGATCATCGCTTCAATTTTTGCCTTGTCCCCCATCAAAACCGGTTCGGCGATCCCTTCATGAACAATTGTCTGAACCGCCTTAAGCATCATATAGTTGTCCGCT
>CAYSAH010000509.1:0-3046 GCA_964428945.1 uncultured Bacteroidaceae bacterium
AATAATGATACGATATTGCCATGAAATTCTAAAATTACACCAGCTTCATTGTAACATTTCAGTGGAAAACAATTCAAGTCTGGAACTATTCACAAAAGCAGGTTTCAAGATAAGCGGAACAAAAAGGGAATGGATCTGGAACGGCAAGCAATATTTTGATGAACATTTCCTTCAACTTATCATGTAAGACTCTGGAAAAGAGGTATCTCCGAAAGAAATTCAATTTTACCTGAATCAAAATCCACCCTGCAGCAATAATGCTTCATGCCATTGCTTACAAGGAGGTAACGGACCTTAAAAACAAGATTATATCTTGCGACCTGGTCAAATACTTTTTGAGTTATATTGATCTCAGGGGATTTGCATTCAACAAGTGCGACAGGAGTTCTACTGGTATTAAAAACAATAATATCACACCGCTTCGACATTTTATTCAATGTCAGTGAATACTCTGTCATCATCAGGGAAGCCGGAAAATTCTTCTCCAAAACAAGATACCTTGCAAAGTGCTGCCTGACATATTCTTCGGGTGTAAGAACCAGGTATTTGGACCTGAATGGATCAAATATCATTGTCCTGCCGGATATTTCCTTAAGCTTTAAATCATATTCCGGGAGGTTCAATTTTTGCATAAATGCTGTTATCTTTATAAAATCAAATGGATCAGGTCCGAATTTAATCGATTCCTCTATGAAAACAAAAAAGGAGATCATCGACAACTGGCTGCCAAGATATACGGGAAATCCCCTGGAGAATTTCGGATCGTATATTTTGCTAACAAATTTTCATAGTTACCTGGAGATGTTCTGTAAAGAAATGAATACTTCCATTGTAGATGAAAATGCAGTGATGCCCTGCGCAAATGCCGATTCCCTAACTATGATTAATTTTGGTATGGGCAGTCCAAATGCGGCTACAATAGTTGATCTTCTTGCAGCAATAAATCCGAAAGCTGTGCTTTTCCTCGGTAAATGTGGTGGACTAAAGCGTAAAAATCAGCTTGGGGATCTCATATTACCAATTGCAGCAATCCGTGGCGAAGGAACCTCAGATGATTACCTGCCTCCCCTGGTTCCTGCCCTTCCGGCCTTTAACCTGCAGCGTGCGGTTTCCACCACGATCAGAAACCATGGCCAGGATTACTGGACCGGGACAGTGTTCAGCACTAACAGAAGAGTATGGGAACATGATGAGAATTTCAAAGAACATCTAAGAATTACAAGGAGTATGGCTATTGATATGGAAACTGCAACCTTGTTTATTGTCGGATTTGCAAATGAAATACCCATGGGTTCATTGCTGCTGGTTTCGGATCAACCTATGATTTCTTCAGGTGTGAAGACTGAAAAAAGTGATAAAATGGTAACAACGAAATTTGCCGAAATGCATTTGAGAATCGGCATTGATTCATTGGTTGAACTCAGGGACCATGGGGAATCTGTCAAACATTTAAGATTTGAATAATGGAACTCAAATCTTTCGAAAAAATAATATCTGATCTGCAGAAAAAAAAATATTCACCGATATACTTTCTTACCGGCGAAGAACCATATTATATAGATCAGATCTCAAATTACATCCAGGAACATGTTCTCGATGATGCTGCCAAATCATTTAACCTGACCATATTCTATGGCAAAGATACTGATGCTGTAAGCATTATGAATGCTGCCAGGCGCTTTCCGATGATGTCGAGCCACCAGGTAGTGATTGTTAAGGAGGCTCAGGATATCAAGGATATTGAAAACCTGGTTCATTATGTGGAGAAACCGCTTGCTTCCACTTTGCTGGTCCTGAATTACAAATACAACAACCCGGATAAACGCAAGAAGGTCTTTAAAACCCTTTTAAATAATAGTGCTTATTTTGAATCCAAAAAATTATGGGACGACCAGTTACCTGGATGGATAGCTGCTTACCTTGCAGCTAAAAATCTAAGCATAGAACCGAAAGCTTCTGTTCTTCTTGTTGAATTCCTTGGAAGCGATCTTTCAAAAATATCAAATGAGATCGATAAGCTGATTATCTCACTTGATGAAAAGCAAAAAATCATTAATTCGGCACTCGTTGAACGGAACATCGGAATAAGCAAGGATTTCAATAATTTTGAATTACAGAATGCAATTGGTAAAAGAGATATCCTAAGGGCAAACAGGATCATTAACTACTTTGCCGATAACCAGAAGAATCACCCGCTTGTGGTTACCATCAGCACTCTTTATTCATTTTTCTCCAAATTGCTTATTTACTTTTGGATCAAAGACAAGTCAAAAGATAACCTTGCGGAACAACTGGGTGTAAGACCATTCTTTGTTAAGGATTATATGGAAGCTGCAAGAAATTATAATGCCAACCAGGTTATCGGAATTATCGGGATCCTGAGAGAATATGACCTGAAATCCAAAGGGTACAAAGGAACAGTTATTGAACCGGGGGATCTACTAAAAGAGATGATCTACAAAATACTCCATTGATCCGTGGTCACAATCATTGTAGTTATAATAATTGTTTGTTCCCTGCTTGGCTTTAGATCCAGGAAGATTTCCCGCACTTTTGACCTGACTCCATACAGGATTATAAGAAATAAAGAATACTACCGCATTTTTACGCATGTGTTTCTGCATGCCGATTATATGCATCTGATTGTGAATATGGTGGTCCTTTGGTCCTTTGGGAAAAGTGTTGAAGGGATATTTAGAAACCTGGAATCATTCAGTTACATTTCATCTGCTTATTTAAACCTATCGATTTTATTGGTTCTTGCCATAGTCGGATCTACGATAAGTACAATTCTTAAGCACAAAAAAGATCCTGGATATTCAGCAGTGGGAGCATCAGGTATGGTATCAGCAATAATATTTACACATATTTTCTTCCAGCCCATGGAGAAGATCTATTTTTACTTTGCCATACCGATACCGGGTATCGTTTTCGGGATCCTATACCTTGTATATTCAAGTTACATGAGCAGGAGAAATAGGGATAATATCAACCATGATGCCCATATCTGGGGCGCAGTAATTGGCTTTATTTACCCTATATTTAT
>CAYSAH010000510.1:0-3034 GCA_964428945.1 uncultured Bacteroidaceae bacterium
TTTTCCTTGTATTAATGCATCTTGCCAGGAGCACCCTGAGCTACCTGGATTTTTCAGATTTAACAGGCAGAAAGGCACTTCAGGAACTGAATGTACTTCTTCCACTCCCCTTGTAATTCTCCTGCCAATAAACTATTTTTAATCCAAGTCAATTACACCACTAAGACAAACTAAAATGGTAATTATCGAATCCTATTCAGTCGCCGTCATTCTCTGTGTAGTAACCATGTTATGCTGGGGATCATGGGCAAACACCCAAAAAATGGCCTCAAAAAAATGGGCTTTCCAGTTGTTTTACTGGGACTATTCTCTTGGCGTCCTTTTGCTCGCAGTGGCATTAGCCCTTACCATGGGTAGCACAGGTGATGAAGGCCGAGGTTTTCTCAATGACCTTGGACAGGCGGAAAACAAAGCAATTGGATCGGCACTGCTGGGAGGGATAGTCTTTAATATCGCAAATATTCTGATCGTTATAGCCATTGACATCGCAGGAATGGCGGTTGCCTTTCCAGTTGGTATTGGCCTGGCGCTGATTATAGGTGTATTTGTTAACTATATTGCCAATCCAACGGGAAATCCTTTGATCCTTTTCTTAGGTGTTGCCGCTGTTGTTATAGCAATAATCATCAACGCCCTGGCCTACAGCAGGAAAAGCGAAGGAGGCAAAGCCCATATCTCAAAAGGCTTAATAATTGCAGTTCTTGGTGGCATACTGATGAGTTTCTTCTATTACCTGGTTGCAAATTCCATGGCTGATGATTTCCAGGTTCCTGAAGCTGGCAAAATGACACCTTATACTGCATCAGTAGTATTTGCTGCCGGCTTGCTTCTTTCCAATTTCCTTTGGAATACAATTTTTATGTACAGACCTATATCTGGCGGGAAAGCTACTTACGCTGACTATTTTAAAAAGGGAGACACAAAGTTACACCTGACAGGTGTCCTGGGGGGTATTATCTGGAGCCTCGGTTTTACCCTTAATATCATTGCTTCCGGGCAAGCCGGACCAGCAATATCCTATGGACTCGGGCAGGGAGCA
Source organism: uncultured Bacteroidaceae bacterium (assembly GCA_964428945.1). Classification (GTDB taxonomy): domain Bacteria; phylum Bacteroidota; class Bacteroidia; order Bacteroidales; genus M55B112. The sequence goes on from CAYSAH010000510.1 coordinate 1,040, forward strand.
ACATTGGTTGCCGCCCTCTGGGGAGTTTTTATCTGGAAGGAATTCAAAGGGGCGCCTAAGAATACGAACCTCCTCCTGGCCGGCATGTTCCTTTTCTTTATTACCGGCCTGGGATTAATTATTATTGCAAGAATGGCGTGATCAGTTTGATGTTTCGACGGTCCATCAGTTCATCATTTAAAAAATATTGTCAAACCGCCAAAGCGTCAGATCATCATAATGCTGAGTGTCTGACTGTATATACTTCAAAATGCTAAACTTATAAATTATGTCCAAAATAACTGTTATTGGCTCAACAAATATTGACCTGATCATGAAAATGAAAAATCTCCCTGTTAAAGGAGAGACGCTTACAGGAGGTGAATTCATGCAGACTTTCGGGGGAAAAGGAGCGAACCAGGCCGTTGGTGCTGCAAGAGCCGGAGGTGATGTAAGCTTCATTAGTTGTGTTGGCAATGACCATTACGGGATGCAATGCATAGAAAATTTCAGGAAGGATGGTATTGACACAAAATATATCTTCACTGAAAAGGATATTGCCACAGGAACTGCGCTAATTATGATAGGAGCTGATGGTGATAATATGATCACTGTTGCCCCTGGAGCAAATTTCAGGATGTCACCTAAGCACATCGACCAGGTTTCCGAATTCTTAAGCAACACTGAATTTGTACTTCTTCAATACGAGATCCCAAGGGATACAATCTATTATATTATTGAAAAATGTGCAGGATTGGGGAAAAAAGTTATGTTCAATCTTGCCCCGGCCGGGGAATTCGATAAAACACATGTTGGGATGCTGCATACCCTTATTTTAAATGAGGTAGAGGCTGAATTTCTTTCAAAAAGACAAGTAAAAACATATGAAGATATCAAAAAAGCAGCCTCCATCCTTTTAGAAATGGGACCTAAAAATGTAATTATCACCCTTGGCGCGGAAGGATCTTTTGTCGCTTCAGGAAAATATTATGAAAAAATACCTGCTTATAAAGTTGATGCCCTAGACACAACCGCTGCTGGCGATGAATATTGCGGGAGTCTTGCCGTGGCAATGGTAGAAGGTCTTCCGCTTCACAAGGCTGTGGGATTTGCCAGTGCCGCATCAGCAATATCCGTGACAAGGATGGGAGCACAACCATCGGCTCCATTCAGGGAGGAAATCGAGGCCCTCATTGCAAAAGAGGATTAAACAAGCCCTCTCGCTCTTAACCTGAACATCCTTGGTGTGGTTCCAACCTTCTCCCTGAAAAGCCTTACAAAATAGTAATTGCTGTTAAATCCCGATTTCGCCGCGACCTCCTTAATATTAAGATTGGTATTATATAGTAATTCCTTGGATTCTCTCAGTCTTAAATGGATGATATATTGCCCGGGTGAAAACCCGGTTAAGAGCCTGAAATGCTTCCTGAAATTTGAATATCCCATACCTACCGCACTTGCTACCTCAACAGGATCAAGTTCCTCCTTGAATTTTTCTTCAATTATCCTTCTTGATTGATAGATCTGGGATTGTATATATTGATTCTTTAGTGAGCTTGCCTTCCTGTACATCTTTATCAATCCCAGCAATTCCATAACCTTTCCGGCCACAACCTGCTGATATCCTGGTATTTCCTGCTGGCAGTCAATGATCATTGCATCATAAATATTATTTAACCTGGAATGTATGCCAACTTTCAGAACCGGATTTTCCATGCTGAATTCAGCTGAATTCAGAACGTGATCTGCAAAATCACCATTGAAACCAACCCACGCTTCCTTCCAACCTGTTTCTTTAACCGGACGATACCTGTGCCACACGCCGGGATAAAGGATGATCACCGATCCGGTTTCAACCTCAATTTTCCCTGATGTTCCTGACTCAAACTCTCCCTTTCCTTCACTTATGTATATCACCTGGTACTCATGCAATACCCTGCCATTCTGAAAATTAAAAATGTAGTCGGGCGGATGGGATCCAACAGTATATTCTGAGCCTGCCGGGGTCCTTATCTT
>CAYSAH010000511.1:0-3029 GCA_964428945.1 uncultured Bacteroidaceae bacterium
GTTTTACTTTGGTCGGAAGACCTTCCGAAGGAAGGGAGATCATGATCCGCACGCATGAAAGATCATGGAATTTTGATATTGATACGTTGCGTGACAAGTGGTTCATGACATCCTACCTCTTAGACCGCAGGCAGAGTGGCGAGGTTATGGCAAAAGAACGTTTTTCCTCCTATAAAAACAGTGGTTTAAAATTCCAGCTAAAGGATTTCACAGGTACTTTCTCTTCCCTTGGAATTGATCCGGGACGCAGGAAGGAATCCGGCATACCCGCGGCGATCATCCGTGAAAAAGGGGTTAACGGCGATCGTGAAATGGCATACCTGATGTACCTGGCCGGTTTTGATGTGAAAGATGTTCATATGACCGACCTCATTGAAGGTCGTGAGACGCTTGAAGATGTGAACTTCATTGTTTTTGTCGGTGGTTTCTCGAATTCCGATGTATTGGGATCAGCAAAAGGATGGGCGGGAGCCTTTAAATACAATGAGAAAGCAAGGATATCATTACAAAAATTCTATGCAAGGACCGATACCCTGAGCCTTGGTATATGCAATGGCTGCCAGCTGATGATCGAACTCAACCTGGTCACCGGGGAAACAAAAAATGCACCCAAAATGCTTCACAATGCTTCTGGCAAGTTTGAATCCGCATTCCTGTCTGTAACAATTCCTGAAAACGACTCGGTAATGTTTGGATCCTTATCGGGAATGCAACTTGGCGCATGGGTGGCCCATGGTGAGGGCAGGTTCAGCCTCCCTTCAGACAAAGGGTATCATATTGTAGGGAAATATTCATATAGCTCCTATCCGGCAAATCCGAATGGCTCTGACCAGGACGTTGCAGCGATCGCCTCAACAGATGGCAGGCACCTGGTAATGATGCCGCACCTTGAACGTGCATTTTTTCCATGGCAGTGCGGGTACTATCCTGAAGAGAGAATTAAAGACGAGGTCACTCCCTGGGTGGAAGCCTTTGTGAATGCGCGAAAATGGGTTCAAAATAACTGGCAGCGATAAAAATACCTTTCACCGCATTTCAGAAATTTGAATTTTTAATATGGTATGCTTATTTTTACTCATACCATGCAGCAACCCAACGATGAACAATTTGCATAATCCTCTTAATAATAGGACAGTACATCAGTCTGTTTCCGTTTTTGGGGCTGTTATCGCAATTTCGGGATTGCTTCACGGATATTTTGAATTTCTCCAGGGTGACAGGTCCACAGCTTCTTTTGTAATTCAATCTCTTGGCCCTGAAAATCAAAACTGGCTGAATGGTGAAGAAGCCTTTACCTTGCTTAACACATTCAGGGCAACCGGAATAGCGGCTATCATAACAAGCCTTTTCATCATTACCTGGTCAATAGGATTTATTCACAGGAAATCGGGCCCTGCAATATATTTATTACTGAATACTTTTCTTGCACTTACAGGTGGAGGAATTAGCTTCATTCTATTTTTTATTCCTGTGATGATCTATTCCACCAGGATCAGAAAAGAACTTTCCTGGAGGAAAAATGCTTCCCCCGGAAAAACAATGGAATTTCTTTCGAACAGCTGGGCCAGCTTCCTTATACTTACATGTATCCTGTTTTTATCTGCCACTCTGATATCATTTTTTGGTATCAGACAGCTGGGTGATGAAACGATCAGCCTGCTTGTATATTCGCAATACCTGGCTGGAATACTTACCTTAAATCTGACTTTCTTTGGTGCACTTGGTAAGGATATAAGGAGTGATCCCGGGTCTCCTGCATTTTACCTATCTTAGTTTCAAATAAACTACAGGGATCATGTCATCAGCCAGGAAGTCCTTAATTGCCCTTTCATTCATTCTTAGCTCATTTCAGTGGATATTTGGCCAGGTCCCCGGTGCATACTCATCCTTTACAGCCCTTGACCAAAACATTTCAATCATGGGCCGGACGCTTATTACTGAGCATGGAAATGTTATGTTCGACTGGCCAGGCGTAAGTATCTCCGCGAATTTCACCGGAAGTTTTTGCGCAATACTTCTGGATGACACAAATAATAACTTCTATAACGTATTTCTTGATGATCAGCCTGCAAAGGTAATTGAGGTGCATTCTGACACCTTGCTGCTTATTGCCGCCGGGCTTCCTGCCGGGAACCATGCCCTGAAGATCACAAAACGCACGGAAGGATTCCAGGGGATTGCAACTTTTAAAGGAATAATGCTGGAAGAGGGCTCGACCTTGCTCCCTGCAGATCAACCTTCCTCCAGGAAAATTGAATTTATCGGCAATTCAATCACCTGTGGGTATGGCACAGAAAGTGAAAATAAGACTGATGATTTCAAGGCTGAAACGGAGAACAACTATAAGAGTTATGCTCCGATATTGTGCAGGGCCTTTGGGGCAGATTACCACGTTATTGCACATTCCGGACAGGGGCTTGTAAGAAATTACGGCTATGCAGAACAGGTCTCACCCTATACAATGCCAGATAGATACCTTCAGCTTTTTGACACTGAAAAGGAACCCCTTTGGGATTTTTCCTCCTGGAAACCCGATATGGTCGTCATCAATCTTGGCACCAACGATTTCTCAACAGAACCACATCCACTGGAGACTGTATTCAACCGGGCATATACAAACCTGGTAAAATTCATCCGCTCCCAGTATGACTCGATCCCTGTCTTTTGCATTGTTGGTCCTATGACGGACGAGCCCTGCTACTCCTATGTAAAGAATATGGTTGAAGGCAACCGGACCTACCTCAAGGATAAGAATGTCTTCTTTATTGGCATTCCTCCATACCTGCTTGTAGAAGAAGACTGGGGTGCCTGGCACCCGAAATATTCAGGACAGATCAAAATGGCAGAACATATCGTACCTGTTATCAGTGCCGTCATGGGATGGGATTACGGGGATATCCGCTAAAAGAGAAAAGTTGAAAATAAGTGAGACCCCGTTTTTCTATTGCAAAATCGAATCACAACCTTATAATCCTACTTTTTACTTTTTACTTCCCTCCGGTTCCTGAGCGGAGTCGAAGGATACTTTT
>CAYSAH010000512.1:0-3028 GCA_964428945.1 uncultured Bacteroidaceae bacterium
TCTATTTGTGTCCATCTGTGGACCAAAATAACCAGCAGCTTGCTGCTCCATTGCGAGACTCCGCTCTTAACTTTGCGTATCTCTGCGATAAAACCAGCAGCTTGCTGCTCCTCTGTGCTTCTTTGTGCTTCTTTGTGCCTCTCTGTGTAACAGCTGTTACGCAAAGTAAGGCAAAGAAGCGCAAAGGAACACAAAGCACAGGGTATGGAGCATGGGGCATGGGGCACAGGGCAGAATGGGCGGATTCGGGGTGGTCCGGACTAATCCTGTTGAAAGCAGTCTAAATCCGTTGGAATCCGAAAACAACGCATAGGAACAGGAAACGGTTCCTGCCTCTTTAAAAGCTTTGCCTGCTGAAGCAGGGATTTTCTACAACTTCTTTATCCTGATTTGCTGGCCAGGCTTAATGCTGTTGCCATTTGAAAGATTGTTCCATTTCGAAATGTCCGAATCGCTGACGCCGGGATATTTTTGTGCAATCCCCCAGAGGGTATCGCCTGACCTGACCGTGTAGTATATAAATTCTTCTCCCTGTTCTGTACTTTGTACCTTCGCAAGAGGAGTTGACTGAGCAGGAGTTGCAGAAGCTGTAGTTATATCCCTTCCGGCAAATGCCTGTTTCTGGGCGAAGGTCATGCTGTTTATATCCTTGTATTTTTCGGAAGTGCCTTTCGACTTATAAATGATCAATTTCTGACCGCTCCTTATTGTATTTTTCGAAATGTTGTTCCAATACCTGATGTCGGATAAGCGAACGTCGTACCAATCAGAAATGAATCCAAGGTTATCCCCTGACTTAACTGTGTAGTAAATTTTATCGTATTTATCAGAAGGAAGATCGACCTGGCTCTGTGAATTTACACTGCTGGGAGAGGTGATCATTTTCTCATCGTTGAAGAAAACCGAATCCTTATAGGCCAGTATAGAATCCTGCATATCGATGTAGGCACCCACCATGTTCACAGGAATCGTCAGACTATACAACTGGGTTTTACTTGCCGGTATAATGTCGTAGCGGTATTGAGGATTCAGGTCCCGGAGGTTGGATACCGGGATATTCAACACTTCGGCTACCTGTTTCAGGTGGAGCATTTCTGTCACCCTGACAGTATCCGTATGCAGGGATATATCAAGGGGCTGCTTATAAAGATTGTGCTCCTTGTAAAAATTCATTGTATAGGCTGCAGCGATAAACGCAGGAACATAGCCTCTCGTTTCTCGGGGAAGGTAGTAATATATTTCCCAAAAATCCTTTTTGCCTCCTGAGCGCCTTATCGCTTTATTCACGTTACCCGGACCGCAATTATAGGCAGCCAGGGCAAGGGTCCAGTCACCATAGATCCCGTAAAGACTTTTCAGGAACTTCGCTGCAGCATGGGTTGCCAGGATGGGGTCGCGTCTTTCATCAACCAGCGAATTAATCCTCAGTCCGTACATGCGGGCTGTACCATACATGAACTGCCAGATTCCAACCGCCCCGGCACGAGAAACTGCACGCGGGTTCAGGGCTGATTCAATTATTGCAAGGTATTCAAGTTCAAAGGGAACATCATAGAGATCGAAGATCTGCTCGAACATGGGAAAATAATATTCAGATACACCCAGCATATATCGTACCTGATCCCTTCTTTTAATGGTGTAAACATTGATATAATTCTTTACCAGCCGGTTATAGGACAGGTCAATTACCGAAGGGATACTGGCCAGTCGTGCAATATATACAGAATCGGGGAAGTCGGGCAGCAGTGAGTCGTTGACTGCAAATGCTGCATCGTCGACCATGGATTCAAGTGCCTGGTTGATGAAATATACATTCAGGAGACTATCGAAATTCTGTTCAAATTTTGAATTATAAACCTCATTTATGAGTGTTGTATCAGGAAACACCTGCATGCCTGAAGCCGGGCTTCCGGGTAAAAAAAACAAAATGCAACACAAGTGTACAATTCTAATCTTCATATTATTCTTCCCTTAAAAAGTCAATTTGCATTTAAATCCATAGTTGTTTATAGGTAACCCGCCTGGCAAAAATACCGGATCGATAGAGGGCTGTATCCTTACTGTGAGGTCGGGATCTACATCCCAGTAGAAAAGGTTCGCATCCACATAGGCATCAAGCACCTGGAGGGCATAGGCTCCGACCAGCGTTATATAACTTAGCTCGAGGTTCCTGCGCCATGCCCTAAGATAGCGTTCATTCCGGTCGTCCTGCAATTCCGTATAATCAGCACTTGCCTGCCTGTACCCTTGTGTATTGTAATAGACCCAATAACTCACTCCTCCCAGCGCACCATAAACAATCGGAATCTTGTAGTACTTCTTGTTATATGCCTGTCCCAGTCCCGGGAGCACCATTGCATATATCATTGCTCTTCTGGAAGAATGGTCCAATTCTTCCTCATCCTTTTCGACCACTTTTTTATTTTCCTTCCCAGAACTGATTGAATCAGCTGGAACAGAAGCTTTTTTCTCAGTCAGCACAGGGGAGGGCAGATTTTTGGATGAAGCGGTATCAGTCTGCCCGGCAAGAGGAAGTCCAAATAACGCAAAAAGGAGAATCAAATTTGCGATCCTCCTGATTACTGTTCTTTCAATATTTTCCTGTTTCCCTGTCATGCACCCGGTTTGTCGAGTATACTTACGATCCTTTGCAGATCTTCATCTGATTTAAAGGGTATAACGATCTTTCCCACTCCTTTATTACTTCTTTTAAAGTCTATTGTTGCACCAAAAAAGTGTGAGAGATGATCCCTGAGATTTTCATATTCATCCGGACCCTCAGTTTCTGTATTTTCCTTTCCAGTGGATCTTTGATTCAGCTTTTTCACCAGGGCTTCAACCTGCCTTACAGAAAGCTCCTGGTCGACCGTCTTTTTAAAGACTTCCATCTGCAGCTCGTGGTCATCGATTCCCAGAAGTGCTTTGGCCTGGCCCATTGAGAGCTGTTTATGCCTGATGGCCATCTGGATATCAGCAGGCAGTCGCAGAATCCCGTGCAGCAGTTTTCGACCGAGTGTTTGTTGAGACT
>CAYSAH010000513.1:0-3026 GCA_964428945.1 uncultured Bacteroidaceae bacterium
AAACTTCTCATACATTAATATTTTATCAATTACATTGACAAGCTGGGAGTCGTTTTTTACAGAAATACGGCCGTGAAACATTTCCGGCAGGTAGTCATTTTCCCCATCAAAGGTCGTGTAATACAGATCCGTTATCTGTCCGGTGCTCTGAGAGATGGGAACATGCTCCACATCGCCTGCTATCAGCAAAAAAGTTGGAGGGGTCATGCCATCCGGGGGGGTTGTATAGAGCCCTGACATGAAATTTTTAATTTGTGTATTCGTTTTTCCAACCAATGGATCAGAAGTATAGGCTTCGATGATCCTGAAGCCCTTTTCAGTTTTCCATTTAATTAAAGGCTGAAGTGCCTCCCTGAATATCGTATCGGAAAGTATGACCATGGTAACAGGTTCCTCGACGTTCACTTTTTTCAGATAGCCGGAAGATTTATCACGGATAAGTTTTGACAGCACCTTTTCAAACGGCTCTGACCTGATGTCCGGAGCCGGCTGCGTAAATTCGGATTGTGGATCCAGTTTGAATTTAACAGCGTAATATACTGTAAGTGTATTATTTTCCGGATCATATGAAAACGGGTTGAATTGCAATCTTCCTATAGAAATACTTCTCAATCTACCCTGTTGTTCAAGTTCGACTACAGGTTTTTTGCGCTGTCTTATATTTTCAGTCGGAATTTTATAGTTTTTTTCTCTGGTATATTTTTCAATACCATTCTTTTGAACAGAAGGCTTAAATGGCAATATGCCCAGGGAAGGGTAGTCCCGGTCAAGATCAATTACAATTGAATCAAGAGAGTGTATTTCAAGTTGGTACTCAGCCGATGGATTGGTCTCAACAAGTATAGAGATCACAGGCAATTCAGGCAAGCCCTCTTCTCCTGACGGGAATCCACCCTGAACAGAAATCCCCAGGAAAGTTGTTTCCCCTGATTCAACAAGGTCGATTTTGAAACCTGATATGCTAAGATCACCTTCTATCCAACCATTTTCCACAACTATCCCAACATTATCCCCTTTTGGCGGCAGGTTATACTTAACCTGTCCATTCAGCGGAATGATATTAAGCAATAAAAAATATATGTAAGCAAAAAAAATGCTGGATTTCATGTTGGAAATCTTATCGCCTTCACCTCAAATTTAACCAAATAAACATTCTAAAGGAACTATAGAGATAAACCAAATATCAGGAATATGGTTGCCTCTTTTAAAAATTAATATTAAATAATTCGTCTCTTATACATATTTTCAATATTTTAGATTGCTGAAATTTAAAGTTATTGATGATAAAAAGATTTTCATTCCTGCTTTTAATGATATTATTGGTCGCCCGGGTTTCCGGCCAGATCAATCGTTTTGGTATCCCAACAGTTGTTAACTATCCTCCCGGAATAACCGCCGGCAGTGAACAGAACTGGGCCATTGTTCAGGACAACCGGGGTGTCATATATGTTGGGAATGATGAGAAAGGAGTACTGGAATATGACGGAAGCCAGTGGCGTCCAATTCCTATATCGAATAACAGTATTGTGCGTTCCCTTGCATGTTCAGAAGATGGAACAGTATATGTCGGTGCTGTATCCGAAATAGGTTACCTGGCACCTGATGTTAGCGGTAAACTTGTGTATAATTCACTGACACCGCTGCTTGACAGTGCTGAAAGCCGTTTTACAGATGTTTGGAAAACTTATTGTGTAGGAGAAAAGGTATATTTCCATAGCGAAAAATACATTTTAATTTACAATAGCCTTACAGACAGCATGAATGTTCATGTTAATGACAGGCATGTTCTTTTTGGATTCTACGAAAACGACAGTTTTTATTGTGGGATTTTTCCTAAGGGCCTGATGAAACTTGAGGGCGATACAGCAATGGTGGTTGTTAAAGGAGGAGATTATTATAAAGGGAAGGATATATTCGGTCTTACTTCATATGATTCCGGGAATCTGCTGATCGGTGCCACAGGATTTGGTTTGAGCAAATACAATACCATCACTGGTGAAGTTGATTCGCTGTTTGCAAAAAGATCTACAAATGAATTCCTGAATGACAATTTTTTAACCCACCTGAGTAAACTCAAAAATGGGAATTTTGTTGCTTCTACAATTGGCGGAGGTGTAGCAATCATTAACCGGGACGGCTCAATTTCTGAAATAATATCCAAAGACCAGGGGCTTCAGGATCAAACAATCTATAGTTCTTATCAGCCCGGTTCCAATTACCCCTTTTCCCACCTCTGGACAGCAATGAGTATTGGTGTTGGAAAGATAAGTTTTGAAAGCCCCCTGCGAATGTTTACTGAAGATTTTGGTTACCAGGGGCTCATACATTCGATAAACTCGATCGATAATAAATTATTTATCGGAACTTCAACAGGCCTTTACAGTTTAATTACCAGGGATAATCTTTCAAAGTTTGAAAAAATAGGCAATATGAGCCGGCACATCTGGGATATGACCAGCTTCAAGCTTAAATCCGGGGAAGATGTATTGCTCGCTATCGGAGATGAAGGTTTGATGGAAATTCATAAGAACGGGAATGTAATCAACCTGAAAAACCATATTACCGGAATACAAAATGAGGAAGACAGGAACTTCTGGGGCTACTCAGTATTTGTGGATCCTTTTTCATTGACCAGGGTAATTATAGGACGGGATGCATCGATAACAGCTCTCAGATACAATAATGGTACCTGGGAACATGAATTCACTGCCGGATACCTGAATGATGAGATCAGGTCACTCGCAATGTCTGAAAAAGGAAATCTTTGGTATGGTTCAATTCTTGGTGGCATTGGATCTTTGCAAACTCAGGGTGACTCAATTTTAAGCAGGTCCGTTAATGAGAGATCCGGATTGCCCGGAAATGATAAGAATGCCGTCTTCCAGGTAGGAAATGATATACTTGTAGGAACGAAAAATGGGATTTACCGGATTATGGAAAGTCCGGATTCGATATATTTTTACAGGGATTCCCTGCTAAACTCTTACCTGCCCGAAGGGACCAACCATATCTTCTATATCTACAAG
>CAYSAH010000514.1:0-3006 GCA_964428945.1 uncultured Bacteroidaceae bacterium
GGAACCCATGGCACTATTCGGCAAGCCTTCCTTTGAAGGAGGCAGCACCAGCCTCAGGGCAGATAGCGTTTACAGCGGCAGTGCTATTCCCGGCGGCCTGGATAATGCCATCGGATCTTTCCGCCTGAGCAGGGGCTTTATGGCCACCATCGCTGTGGAGCCTGACGGGACCGGTAAAAGCAAGGTCTTTATTGCCTCTGAAGAGGATCTGCTAGTTCCCGAAATTCCTGCAAGCCTGTCAGGAGGGATCTCGTTCATCCGGGTGGTCCCCTGGAACTGGGTTTCCAAGAGGGGTACCGGTGGGGATGTTGCCGGGCTCGACAATACCTGGTATTACAGGTGGTCAAACTCCGACGAATCAGACCTCCAGCGGGAGTTCGCTCCCATGGCCTGGGGACACACAAGTGCAGACGATGATTCGGACATCAAGCTTTACAGGTCAAAATACAAAGCCACCCATGTCATGGGCTTCAATGAACCGGATAACTGTGGAGGGCAATCCGGTCAGTATGGAAACCTCTGCATCCCGGATACAGCTGTTAAGTTATACAAGAACCTGATGAAAACAGGACTTAGAATGGTTTCACCCGGCTGCAGGGAAGGGGCCTGGAAGGATTGGCTTTACGAATTCCACCAGCTGGCCATAGCGCAGGACATCCGGATCGACGTGATCGCCGTTCACTGGTACGATTGGGGCTCATCGCCGGAGAACTCGCCGAATGCCGATCCGGAAAAGATATTCACGCGCTTTAAAAAATACCTGGAGGATGTGTATGCCAGGTTTGGATTGCCGATCTGGATCACCGAATTCAATGCCAATCCAAACAGGGCCACCTGGGTGCAGCTTGAATTCATGAAAAAAGCCCTTCCCTACCTCGAAAGCCTGAGTTACGTGGAAAGATACTGTTGGTTCGAACCGGTTTCTGATGCAGGAGATTATTACAATGCAAGCGGGTTCCTTACCCCGCTTGGTGAATATTACAGGACCGAGCCCACCTCCCCCTCAATTCCGGAAAAGATCTGGGCAGGATCGAATAACCTGACCCTTGGAAACAGGAGCATCCCGGTGAACAGTGCTGTCAATTCCTCGCTGGAACTATACCCGAATCCTGTAGTTGAACAGCTCCATCTTTCCTTTCCGGGAGAGATAACGGAAATATCCGTGTATGCCCTGAGTGGACAAAAGTTGTTATCTTTCGATTCAGAACTTAAACAAGTGGATGTTGGTGCACTGGCAAGCGGGGTCTATATCCTCCGCGTGAACCAGGGCTTTAAGAAATTCATTAAACTATAGGCATGGAAACTCCTGAAGGCAATGCCCTGGCAGTACTTTCGAAAATAATAGCTTCAAGACTCCTGGCATTTCTCATAGGGCTTATCGCATCTATCAGCAGTTTTGCTCAGGAGAAACCGAACGTGGTATTCATTTTTGCTGACCAGATGCGCAACCATACCATTTCCATCAACCAGGAGGACCCGACCTTTACCCCTAACATAGATGAGCTGGCAAGAGAAGGAGTGCGTTTCCGCAATGCGATCAGCTCATGCCCGGTTTGTACCCCTTTCCGGGGAATGCTTATTTCGGGAAAATTTCCCCTGAATACCGGCGTCACCAGGAATTGCAGCCCGGAGACCCCCGGCCTGTGGATGAGACCTGATTCAACAGCCATGGGTAATGTCTTTAAATCCAGGGGCTATCAAACCGGCTATATCGGGAAATGGCACCTCGACGATCCGCAGACGGCGATAGACCTTCTTGGATATAGCCCGGACGGTGCCAGGGGCTGGGATACCTATACTCCACCGGGCCCCAAGCGCCAGGGTTTTGATTTCTGGCACGCCTACAATGCCTACGACCAGCACCTTTCACCGCACTATTGGGAAAACAGCACCGAGATCCTGAGTTTCGATACCTGGTCGCCCGAACACGAGATGGATGTGGCCATGAATTTCATTGAGAACAGGGAGGTGGGCAAGCCATTTTTGCTGGTGGTATCCATGAATCCACCCCATCCCCCTTCCACGCAGGTGCCGGAAGCCTACCGCCTGCTTTACGATGAAAAGGACATCCTGCTGAACAGGAAAAATGTATCCCTTACAGGAGAAGGTGCAGCAGCAGAGGACAGGGTAAGGGACTACTTTGCTGCAGTTTCCGGGGTCGACGATCAATTCGGCCGCCTGGTGGATTACCTGAAACAGGAAGGCCTGTATGAAAATACCATCCTGGTATTCTCTGCCGATCATGGTGAGATGATGGGCAGCCACGGGAGAATGTCAAAATCAAACTGGTATGAGGAGTCGATAAATATCCCCTTCATCGTCACATTCCCACAGGTCCTCGAACCCGGTGTAACTTCATGCCTGGTGAGCCCTGTGGATATCCTCCCCACCCTCTTGTCCCTATCCGGTCAGAACCTTCCCGCCGCCTACGACGGCAAGGACCTTTCGCCCTCCTTACGCGATCCTTCTGTTTCATCGCAGGATACTGTATTCCTGGCAGGCTACCCGGGAGATCCCTTCTCTGAAAGCGACAGTTCCTGGCTTCATACAGGATGGCGTGGCATCAGGACCACCGACCACACCTTTGTCGCCAGGTTTATTTCTGGCATACTGACCTATGAACTTTACGACCTTATTGCAGATAAGTGGCAACTCAGGCCCCTGGCCTCAAACGATCCCGAGGCCTTTGCTGAATTTGCTCCCTACTACAGGAGCCTGAAGCATTCTCTTCGCAAGGTGGGTGATCCATTCCTGGGCTCTTCAGTGGAAAACAGCGATCCCTACAACCTGATAAGAAACCCGGAATTTGAATTTGGCAGCCTTGAGGGGTGGAACACCTGGAATAACAGCATTACAAATTCTGTAGAAAATGTTTACCAGGGAACCTGGTCCGGCGTGGTTTCCGGCGGAACATCAGGCAGCCTTCAGCAATCCATCACATTGAAACCCAACACTGGCTACCGGGTAAGTCTCTACGCAAAAATGGCAAAACCGGGTGAATCGGCA
>CAYSAH010000515.1:0-3001 GCA_964428945.1 uncultured Bacteroidaceae bacterium
GTCAGAAGGCGGAAGTTAGTGAGACCCGGCTTTTATGAGGCAACGCCGAAATAAAAGCCGATGGTCGAACTAATCCCGCTGAGTGAAGCGACTGCGGGATAGGGTCCCATCAAAGAGACATTTTAGGAACATGGCAACGCCGAAATAAAAGCCGATGGTCGAACTAATCCCGCCTTCGCTGAGGCCTCCGCCAACCGCGTGCCGCTGAAGCTTCAGCGGAGGTGCAAGGCTTCAGCCGCCGGTGGAAGCTACGGTGGGCGGGGAATATCGAATATTGAACAAGGAACAAGGAATATCGAGGGGCGGTTTCTGAGTGGTATGCTGAGTGGTATGCTGAGCCTGTCGAAGTGCTTGTCAAAGTTCCTCTCGAAGCACTTATCGAAGGGTACTTTTTACTTTATCCCGGTTCCCGGAGCCGAGGGATCGAACTAATCCCCTCCCCGTGATATTGGTGCTGTAACATTCAGAAACCTTGATTTGAACTGAATACCAGAAATTGCACCCTGCTCATCCCTGCTTGCAAGAAGCTGTGCCTCATTACCTGCTATCCTGTTAAGCTCCTTAATTCCCGTACTTGCCAGGTTCCAAAGCAAAACATCTTCTTCATCAATAACTTCGGATGCTTTTTTGAACTGGTACCTGGCCAGATCAAAAAGCGAAAGGGATGAAGGATCTACAGATGGAGGAGTAACTGCTACTGGTATAAGCTGGTCATAATTTACCCGGATCTCTGAAACCAGACTTTGTTTAAGATCCAGGCTTGCTATGGCTTGTAATTTATTTGAACTCCTGTTCTCATTCTTTGACTCAGTTTTGTTGTTAAGCTTCCTGTTCTGTTCATTTGTTGTATAATCAGATTTTGGAACCGGTCCAGATTTGGTTTTGATCAAATTCAGGGTGGCTGGAAGCGTATTTGACTCAGGTTTCTTCCCTGTAATGACTACTTCAATCTCTTCAGCTTTCTTTTCCGGTTCCATGTTTGATGCAAGTTGATCCGGCGTTGATTGATTTTCAGGACCTATTAAAAATAACACAGCGATGGCGGCAGCCGCAGCAAGGGGGACAAGTAAACGAAGATAAAAGATCCTCGATCTATCGTGCTTAAGCCGGGCCTTTCCCGGGTAAACAATATTCTCAGCTGGGATAAATGTGAATTTAAAAGTATTCAGAACACCCGTCATCTCAGGATTTTTTTCCAGGAAAGACTCAAATTCACTTCGTTGAATTTGAGTCAGATCGCCCTCAAGATAGGCTATGCAGTGCATTTCAAAATTTTGCTCTGAAACGCTGTCATCTTTCCCGGGAATCTCCTTCCTTAACTTATCCTTTCCTGGAAAAACGATCTCCCCAGGTGTAACAGACAATATTTTAAATGATTGCAGCTCCTCATTAAGATCCGGATTAAATTTAAGAAAACGATGCAGAATTTCTTCCTGTGCCGGAGAAAGATTTCCCTCGGCAAAGTCAAGAAAGTAAGCTTCGTAATTATCTCTGTTAATATCCATTTAAAGATCTTATATGATGTTTTCCATCCTGACAAGGTAATTTTTCAAACTGATCCTGGCCCGATAGATATATACTTTTACCTGTGATTCATTTAGTCCTGTAACTTCCCCGATCTCTTCATAAGAATAACCTTCATAATCTCTCAGGAGAATAACTGAACGCTGAATTTCGGGTAACTTTCCCAGAGCCTCCTGTAAAACCTCACCCAGATCACTGTATTGCTCCGAATGATTGTAACTCTCTTCCCCTGACCTGTCCATTTCGATCATTCTTTTCTCCTTTTTGAGGATATCAAGCATTGTATGATAGCCCGTTGTAAAAAGATAGGCTTTTGCTTTTGTCCCTTGAACCCCTTCCAGCTTTACCCAAAGTTTTTCGAATGAATCCTGAACAACATCCCGTGCCATCTCATCATTCCGGCAGCTTTTCAGTATGAATCTGAACAGATTGTCGGCATAAAGGTCAACTGCCTTATTATACTCTTCTAATGTCATTTAAATTCAGGGTTCCATTATTATGACGATGTAAGTTAGTAAAAGTTACAAGGCGGAAAAAATTCTTTATTGCTAAAACGATTTCAAACTTGGTCTAAATTACAGAATAAACAGACCAATGGATTACGCGGACTAATTATGTCCATAGCAGCAAAAAACAAGATGCGGAAAACCGTCAGGATCCTGTAAAGACCATACGCGCGAAGTCTAACATCAATCGCCCAGGAAAGAATTCCCTATTTTCTTCTATATCTGTACTTTAAAAAAATATTTTAATAATTAATCCCTTGAACACTTGACATTAAATTAATAAATGCTTTATATTTGACCGACCGTTCAGTCATAAAATTATGATGCCAAGGACCAAGGAGCAGTTTGAAGAAATAAGGATAAGCCGCAAGATGCAGATCATGAATGCTGCAATGGAATTATTTGCAAAAGAGGGATATGGCCATGTTTCCATTGCAACCCTGGCAAAACATGCAGGAATATCCAAAGGTTTACTGTACAATTATTTTGAGAGCAAGGAAGACCTTCTCAAAGAGATCCTTAATAGCGGCATTGAAGATATAATGGAATATTTCGATCAGGATCATAATGGTGTTCTGACGCAGGAAGAGTTTATTTTCTTCATCAGGAGAACCTTCCAGTTGATGCATGAAAATAAGGAATTCTGGTCCCGGTTCTTTGGAATAATAATACAGCCTAATGTCCTCCCCTTTCTTAAAGAAAGTGCGCTGATGAGGTTTATGGATCAATACTTCAGCATGTTCGAGGAATATTTCAGGACACAAGGATTCAAAGATCCTGCGCTTGAGGTTATGCACCTTTCGGTGATCATTGAAGGCCTGGGTATTATGATGATCTTTTATGGTTCGCTTACTGAACTACCTCACAAACTGTTTGAAAAATTTGAAGAACGAATAATTAATACCTACACACTGAAACATGAATACAATTAAAAAATATCTTGCTTTTTTCGCTATACTTATTCCATTATC
>CAYSAH010000516.1:0-2990 GCA_964428945.1 uncultured Bacteroidaceae bacterium
GAATGGAAATGGTTGTGACTACATCTCACAAAGTGTTATAAAAGATTCCGTAATGAAATCAGGATTTCTGCATTACGGACAGAGAAAATATAATACTATCTTCCTTGTTAAAGTTGATTCACTGCATCCTGAAACAGCAGAAAAACTATATGAATTTGTCAGGACAGGTGGTCGTATATTCTGTGTTGAATCATTGCCATCAGCATCACTGGGATATAGCAATTATGAGGAAAAAGATCGGGCGGTTAAGGAGATAATTGACAAAATGAAAGCCTTCCCTGACAGATTTATTCTTTTAAATAAACCTGAAAAAGACTTTATTGGCTGGTTCAGGGGGATTCAGGAAAAATATGGAATCAACCCTTATCTGAAAATCGAAAAACCTGATCCCTATTTAATGCAAAACAGGTACAAGGGCGATGAAGGATCTGAAGTGATATATCTTATAAATTCACATATTCATAATTCTCACCTGACAAGGATCGCCTTTTCAAAAGAAATTACTGCAAACAGGGATGGATGGATCTGGGATCCTGAAACTGGAAAAAGATTCAGGATCAAACCTGACAAGGATAACAGCATAGCACTTGACATGGGGCCGGCTGAATCTTTTCTGTTTGTCTTTGATAAAAACAGCAAAGGAGAGGAATGGAAGCAGGTTCCTGTAAAAGGAAATAATGAAATACTTTTAGACAAAGGGTGGATGGCGGAATTTATTCATTGCCGTGACGGGTCGGTAAAAACTTCATCATTTGATAATCTTAAGGATCTGAAGGATTTGCCTGAATTTGCAAGTTTTGCAGGAACTGTAAAATATTCAGCCAGCTTCAAAATTGAAAACAATCCGGAGGTAAGATCATATATTAATGCCGGAAAAGTATTTGGCCTCTGCGGAGTAAAGCTGAATGGTGCAGACCTTGGAATAAAATGGTACGGACGCAGAATTTTTGATATCGGGCAACATCTGAAAACCGGAAGAAATGAAATTGAAATTTTCGTCGTAACTTCAATGGGAAACTATATGAAATCCCTGACCGACAATCCTGTTGCCCAATATTGGACTAACGAAAAAAACAAGGTCCAGCCTATGCAATCAATGGGACTGATAGGACCTGTAACCATTTATTGACTTTCAATTTTTAACAGTGCAACTCCGTGCAAACTCTGTGAAACTCCGTGGTAAAAAAAATAATTAACCCGTATGAAAAGAATTATCCTGATTCTGTCCCTTGCAATAATTGCCTCCACCTTCAGCCTCCGGGCAAAAGACTACAACGCCTCCATGTTCGGTATAAAATCGAACGGAACAACAATGAATACAAATTCAATCCAGAAAGGAATTGATTATATAAGTGAAAACGGAGGAGGCAGGCTTGTCTTTTATGTGGGCCGCTACCTGACCGGAACAATACATCTCAAATCGAACGTCACAATACATCTGGAGGAGGGAGCTATCCTGGTCGGATCTGTCAATCCTTTTGATTATGAGTTTATATCAAACTGGACAGCTCTTATTTTTGCTCATGACCAGACAAATATCGGGATCACGGGCAAGGGAGTTATAGACGGACAGGGATTCATTGTGGCTACCAACCTTGTGGAGCTGATTCATAACGGAATCGTAAAAGATCCTCTTAAATATGACCGCCCCTGGGAAGGCCGTAGACCACAGAACATCTACTTCAAAGGGTGCAAAAATGTGAGAATTCAGGGGATTTTGCTTAAAGACCCCGGGAGTTGGAATCAGCAATATGACCAGTGTAAAAATGTAATAATAGATGGCATAACAGTCGACAGCAAATCATACTGGAACAATGATGGTATAGATATTGTCGACTGCGACAGCGTAAGTGTAACCAATTGTTATATCGATGCTGCAGATGACGGAATCTGCCTTAAGTCACACTCTCCCGATTTTATTTGTCAGAATGTATATGTTTATAATAACACAGTCCGTACAAGTGCCAATGGAATAAAATTTGGAACCGCATCAAACGGTGGATTCCGGAATATCAGGATTGTTAAAAACCTCGTGTTTGACACTTACAGGTCGGCAATAACTTTTGCAGCTGTTGACGGGGGGATTGTTGAAAATATAGAAGTTGACAGCCTGAGATCGATAAATACCGGAAATGTGATTTTTCTGAGAATCGGGGAAAGAAGAACCGGGAAAAAAGGTAAAATGAATAATATCCGGATATCTAATGTATATGCTCAGGTTCCTTCAACAAAACCTGACGCCGGTTATAATTATGAAGGCCCGGTTGAGGACCTTCCGAGGAATATCTCCCCTTCATCCATCGTTGGTATGCCAGATGCCATTATTGAAAATGTAATCCTAAGGAATATCGAGATCCATTATCCGGGAGGAGGAAACCCTTCATATGCAAAAGTTGGCCTGGACGAACTTGACAAAGTGCCGGAAATGGCTGCTGCTTATCCTGAGTTTTCAATGTTCAAGGAGCTTCCGGCCTGGGGATTTTATATTCGTCATGCCAGGGGAATTGTATTTGAAAATGTAAAGCTGTACTGTGATAAGAAGGACTACAGGACAGCTATAGTTATGGATGATGTAAAGGGTGCTCATTTCAAAGCTGTGAAAGTAAGCGAACCTGATAAAAAGAAAGAGTTTATCTATTACTATAGATCGGAAGACATAACTGTCAAATAATAAAAACACTATAATAATGAAAGTTAAAGCTATAATAACAGGAACAACAGGTATGGTTGGAGAGGGAGTACTCAAGGAATGCCTTATACATCCTGATGTTGAAAATGTACTTGTTATAAACAGAAAACCATGCGGGGTAAACCATCCAAAACTGATTGAAATTATTCATAATGATTTCCTGGATCTTACCCCGATAAAGGATAAACTTAAAGGTTACAATGCATGCTTTTTCTGTTTAGGAATATCATCTGTTGGCAAAAAGGAAGATGAATATTTCCTGATCACATATACACTCACCATGAAATTGGCTGAAATACTG
>CAYSAH010000517.1:0-2970 GCA_964428945.1 uncultured Bacteroidaceae bacterium
CCCTGTAAGATCATAAATTTCAACCAACAATTCATCGAAAGGTTCAATCACTGATACGTCAATAGTGATCTTCTGGCTGGCAGGATTTGGATATATGTTCATGGCTCCTGTAATTTTTTCTGCAACTGAAGTAATGATAGAATTACCGTCATTAGCAAAGGGAGACCCCCCGATTTTTGCTGATTTGATCCAATACTCAGGAAAACCCTCAAAAATATCAGGACTTGCCTTAACCGGGACAATTGAATAGCCAAGACCGTCGGCATGTATTGGCCAAGGGTATTGGTCATCATACCTGAACTGCCTTACAATATCTCCGGCGGCATCTTTTAGCAATATCAATTCTCCCCCGTTTGAAAGGTTTCCGGAAAAATTACCTGAAGCGATCAATCCATATCGTTCAAAGAATTTCACAGGTTTAGATGTGATAACAAAGAATTCCCTTGGCAACAATATCGCATTTTTTGGGAAACTATACCTTACTGCACTATCTAATTCAAGTCCCGACAGATTAATGGCCCATGACCCTGTATTTTTAAATTCAATGAATTCGAAATCCTGCCCTGAAATAGTGTCTATTCCAACAATAGAATCCAAAGGGTGATAATGGATCTCAGTTACCTTTAGTTTACTATAATCTTCTTTTTCCTTAAGAATATATACTTCACTCAGCGCACTCCATTCGCCATTAAACCTCACCCTCGCCCTGATAAGCGAGGTACCCGAAATATCAGTAACTGTCTCCCATTCGGCACTGTGGGCAAAACCTGACACCCCGCCGCCCACAGTCCTTGGATCCTCTCCGTTGATGGTATAGAAAATATTTCCGGCTCCGGAAGAATTCACGATCCTTAAAGAAACCGGATCCGAAATTGTAACCCGGTCAGATACAACATAATCACCGTCTATTATAAATTCAGGGGATTCTACTGCGGAGTATAGTCCGGCAATCCGGAGCTGCTCCTTCAGGATCCCCGGTCTGACTGGAAAGAAATCGTCCCTGATATCATTTACATCAGGCAGCCAATTATCATCCCGTGTGTAGGCGTTACTATTCCATGTGTCACCCCATCGCCCGGACTCTGCAATAATGGGCTGGTCCAGGACAGAAGCCCGCTGGTTGAGCCTCTCAAGACATTTATCCTCTGTTAACAATCCGCCCTCCTTTAAATATTTATATGCCTTGTCGTTGAAAAGCACCCGGTATTCTTCATTTTCAGTAAGCCTGAAATGCAGCCACTGAGGGTGAAAAGACTGAAATGCATTACCCAAAGTCATTTGATAACTGTCGGTCCTCGTTCCCAGGTTAACCCGGTCTTCCTCTATTCCGACTCCTGCAGTTACCGGCATAGGGAAAAGAGAGTGTTCAGAATCATGACTGAAAAAGACAAATCCTCTGGTTGGATTGTCTCTCTCCTTTATGGCAAAGAAATTATTGCACGAGTTATTTTGTCCAAAGGAGGAGGTCGGGGAATCAAAATTACCTGTATAAAAAATAACAAGCATATAATCTATCAGATTTTCGATATCAACTAATTTATTTAGGGATTTGTCTGTCCTGCCAAGCGGATTTTTTCCTTGCAGCCTGTAATAACTGCTCATCTCCGAAAATCCTTCATTACACATTTCGTATACTTCCTCCCAGAGCAAAAGGTTTCCATCTGTTGCCTCGACCCTGTAATTCCAGTCCTCAGTATTCACTTTTATAACATCATAGTCTTCCTGTTCGCCTCCCAGGTATTCTGCAGCAAAATTAGCCTCAGAACGTTCCTGGGTTTGATAAATTCCCCAATACATTCCGTTAAGGTAAAGATGATAATACCTGCTCCTTGTATAAGGTTGCCCCATATCTCTTTGGAGGTCCCTGGAAAACACATCCCGCAACATTGTATTTTTTGGAGGATCACTTGGGTGAGCCCATGAATAGTTCATGGAGGTCCGAAGATCAATCTTATCAAATCTGTTTACACCTTCATCCCCAAATAAAGGATATTCCAATTCTCCATTGCCATAAACTGAACGGAAAAATAACCTGAATGCATGTTTAGGAAAATTGCTGTGACGGCTCCAACCGCCCCTGATCCTCAATCCTGCGTTTGTTTGGAAAGCTACACTATCAGGATAGATCAGTTCAACGGAACACTCTCTTTCCCACTCCTCACCATGCCCATAAGCATTTACATATATACCTTCAACTGGTCCAAAAAGGTTGGCATTGCCAGTGATAAGCGAAATTGTTGGCAGTGCAAGCAGGGCCGCATTCATCTTGCTGCCATATTTGGTCCCGCGGGTAATATCCTGGTCCATAGCAAAATCCAGCACCTGGCCATTAACATTATCAGCAGGCCAGATTCCCCCGGGGTAATCCTGGTCCTTCACAGCCTCCAGGAAAATGAAAGTCCTTGATAATGGGTGAGAGGGAATAAATCCTTCTTCCCTTATTGACGTTCGTACAACTACGGCGGGAGTAATTCCTCCACCTGCAGAACTGGCAGGATTAATGGAAACCGAAGCTCCCCCGCTTATCTTTACTGCTGTTGGCGAATATCCGGGATGACTCCCGTCCAGGGTATAATAAAGATCCAGTGTATCACTCTCAGGAGAAATCTGAAGGATGAATGGGGTACTGTAAAAACCTGATTCATGGCTGAAGCTGACAACTATGGAGTCAGGAAATACCGGTGGTTCAGCCTCTGCCGACATCTCCATTCTAAAATGAAAATCTGAGCTTTCGAGGCTTACGTTGAATACCTGCACTGCGATAAGATTAGCACCGTCCTTCAGGTTCACATCACTCGCAAAAACCTCATAAAATTCAGGTGTCCCCGACTCATGGTTTTCTGTTGCAAATCCATTGTATGATGGTACTCCGGGAGCAAATTGACTAAGAACCATCTTCCCGTTGATCCAAAGGATGAATCCGTCATCGTAATCGATATTCATCTGGATCATTGAGATCAGATCGGCCGA
>CAYSAH010000518.1:0-2962 GCA_964428945.1 uncultured Bacteroidaceae bacterium
CGGTCATCGTCATCAATAACGCCGTCGCTGTTCAGGTCCAGGTAACGGATGTCACCGGGTGAGGTCCTGTTGTAGGGATCCGCCCCGGCAACCTGCAGGGCGTGTGCGTCAACCTCTTCCTGGTCCTGGAAGATCCCGTCTGTCACGAATCCGTAAAATACATCCACCGGGTACCCTGCCTCGATCCTTGCCAGGTTCTGGTTGAAACCCACGCTGCCCCGCGGCAAGGGTATCGTGTCATTCAGGCTGATGACCCTGTTCCTGTTGAATGAGATATTAAAATCGGTGTCCCAGGTGAAGTTTCCTTTGAAATTGCGGGTGGTCATTGTTAGTTCGATCCCCTTGTTAACCATCTCTCCTGCATTTACCGACGGGCGGTAAATATCTGAAAAGCCTGTTCCAATGGGAACATCCATGGGCACCAGCATATCCGTGGTTTTCTTGTGATAGAGGTCCACAACCAGGCTTACCCGCTGACTGAGCAGGGTCGCATCGAAACCGATGTTCGCCTGGTTCTGCGATTCCCAGCGGACGTTGGGATTCGGCATGATATAATTCACCACGCCATTCACGGGATGATCGTTAAAGACATAGGATATGGTACTCAGTGATGAAGCAAAGGAATAATTCCCGATCTCCTGGTTTCCAACGACTCCGTAGCCTGCACGCAGTTTCATGTAATTGATAAATTCCAGCGACTGGAAGAAATCCTCTTCGGAGATTCTCCATGCCAGGGAGGCGGAGGGGAACCAGCCCCATTTATTATTCTCACCAAACCTGGAGGACCCGTCACGCCTCAGGGTGGCTGTTGCAAGGTATTTATTGGCAAAACTGTAGTTGGCCCTGCCCATGTATGACATCAGGGCCCAGGAGTTACCGCTGCCGCCCACATCCTGCTGACTGAGTCCGTTGTCCAGTTGTTGTGTACGATCGCTGGCAAAATCCTGGATGGAAGCCGATATGTAGGAGAAGTTATTTTCCTGAGCACTCGTACCGGCCATCAGGGTAATATCATGCTTGTCATCGATGGTCCGGGTATAGGTCAGTGTATTGTCCCAGTTCCAGGTAACAGAAATATTGGCGGCCTCTCCGAGGTAGGATTTCTCCTGTGGTGATGGGCTCCAGTCATAGGCCGGCGACCAGGTCCTGGTATTCCAGAAATTGGCTATTAATCCCCCGGTGGACCGGAACACCAGTCCTTCCATGAGCTCCACATCAGCATAGACAGAGCCCAGCATGTTATACCCCAGGGTGGAATTCTCAATGAGCTTCGCCTGCCCGATGGGATTGGTGATATCTCCGTCCCATTCGGGTCGCTCCACCGGGCCGGAATAGGTCCCGTCAGGGTTCAGGAGTTCCTGGGTGGGGAGGGCCCTCAGTGTATTAAGGATACTGTAGGAACCGCTGTATTTGTTATCGTGGTTCAGGGTAATCATATTTCCTGCTTTCACCCGTTTGCTGATCTTGCTTTCAGCATTGAATTTGATCCCGTACCGTTTGAACCCGGTATTGTCGACAATCCCCTGCTGGTCGAAATAGTTTCCCGAAACATAGTAGCTCGTCCTTTCATTTCCGCCCGTGAAGGAGAGTGAATAATTCTGCATGGATGCAGGCCGTAACAAGGTGCCGATCCAGTCTGTCCCCTCACCCAGCATTTCCGGATCAAGGAAGGCGGGATTCAACTCCCTGCCGGCATTCAGCATCATATCGTTGTGCATGGCCGCAAATTCAGAGGCGTTAAGCACCTCAAGCATGCTGGTGGCAGATTGTATCCCGGTGTAAGCATTGAAATCGATCCTGCCCTTGCCGGTACTCCCCTTCCTTGTTGTAATGATAATAACACCATTGGCTCCTCTTGACCCATAGATGGCAGTGGCCGATGCATCTTTCAGCACCTGCAGGCTCTCAACATCGTCCATGTTCACCTGGTTGAGACCTGACAATGTGGGAACACCGTCGATCACAAGCAGTGGCCTGTTGTCATTGATCGTACCGGTACCGCGGATCCTGAACGATGGATCTGTTCCCGGGGTGCCGCTTGCGATCACATGCACGCCTGCAGCTTTCCCCTGCATCACATCGCCAATGCTTGCCAGGGGAAGCGACCTTACATCCCTGGTTTCAATGGTCGCCACCGATCCTGTAAGGTCCTTTTTCTTCATGGAGCCATACCCGATGGCAACCACTTCGTCGAGCCCGATTGCATCTTCTTCCATGACCAGGTCAATGACGGTCTTATCCGCAATGCCAAGTTCCACAGTTCGCATGCCGATAAAACTAAATACGAGCGTTGCACCGCCAGGAACATCCTCAAGGCTGTACCTACCGTTATAATCACTTGAAGTACCCAGCAAACTTCCCTTGACGATGATGGATACACCGGGAACCGGCTCTCCAAGGGCATCAGTGACTGTACCGGTGATCGTCCGGCCATCCTGCAGGAGCGTAATCCCTGTATTTTCCACGTAGGAAGACCCTGCCTGAATCTGAAGGCAGCCTAAGAATAACAGGGAGACGAGGCTGAGTAAGGCTGATCGCTTAATACTTCTGTTCATAGTTGCAAATATTTATATGTTGGCATTGTTGGATCGCGAGAAATTGAAATTTTGCTGGCCATAAAATACTAAAGGTAGACAGAACAAGATCAAAATCAGAAGTAAATTTATTGCCTGGACCTGCACAGGGCAAAAAATATATTAAAAATATAGAAATTTATACGATACGGAAAGAGTCATAAACCTGATTGCCTGTTTCTTACTCCAGATCAGACGAAAATAAAATATAGTGAATTTTCCAAAATTACGGGCTTAGAATCGCTTTATCTTCATTACCTCCTGTTCAAATTCATCCTTGGGAAGCTTAGCCATATTCCTGACTTTTGTCTTGTAAGAATAGATGGTATTGACAGAGTTGTCTAGGATCTTGGCAATTTTTTCATTGTCGCTGATTCCCAATCGCATCA
>CAYSAH010000519.1:0-2693 GCA_964428945.1 uncultured Bacteroidaceae bacterium
CTTTGTGCTTCTTTGTGCTTCTTTGTGTAACAGCTATTATACAGAGATCTTAAATGAGCAGCAAGCTGCTGGTTTTGTGGGTCCACAGATGGACTTAAAATTGGAGTGCTGTTTTTCTATTCCGGACTTTTGAGACACCCTCAGTTCTTTTTTGTGCCCGAAGGAAAGGCTGAATTCTACCTGGATGGGAAGACGGCAGTTGCCGGGGCTTACAGCAGTTTTTATTGCCCCGCGAACGTGGAGCACGGGATAAGCAATGCCGGGGATATAGAACTGAAATACCTTGTAATTAAGAAGCACGGGGATTGATCTTCCCGGAAACCGGGTCTTTTCCCTACCTGTCTTTGTTGCCCGTATTGGTACTCCAGCTCCTCTCTTTTGGGAAGATTAAATCCTTTTCCTAAAATCCTTCGGCTTACATTTGCGGGGGTATAAGTCGCCTTTGCCCGGATCTGCCTCATACTGTCCGATTTTCTCAGGGTGGCAGGCAGAAGATGGAGCAGGGTATGAATTGAAATTGAAAGGAATTTCCGGCTTAGGTGCAGAACTCACGGAAAGGTGAGCAGGCTGAAATCCGGGTAAAGGACAGAACAGGCAGAAAATATGAAAGCAATGAAAGTAATGGATGTACTGAAAGGAAGAGGCAGGTTACTGATGGGATATTTGGTAATGATCATCGGACTGACGCCCGGGATCCTGCTGGCCCAGCAGCCCGCTTTCCCGACAGCCGAGGGCTTTGGGGCATACAGCATGGGCGGACGGGGAGGAGATGTGTATCATGTGACCAACCTGAACAACAGCGGTGCCGGGTCACTGCGTTACGGTATTGACCAGGCCACCGGCCCGCGTACCATCGTCTTCGATGTTTCCGGAACTATTCAGCTCCTGTCCAACCTCAGGGTCGAGTCGGATTATATCACGATCGCCGGTCATACCGCCCCGGGAGACGGGATATGTGTGCGTGATTACACCTTCGATATAAGGGCAGATCATGTAATTGTACGTTACATTCGTGCCCGTCTTGGCGACATGTCCGGGCAGGAAAGCGATGCGATGTCGATTGTTTCCGGGAAGAATATTATAGTCGACCATTGCTCTGCCAGCTGGTCGGTCGATGAGGCCCTGTCGTGCTCCACGGCCGACCGCGACAAGATCGATAAGGTCACCGTGCAATGGTGTTTTATATCCGAGGCGCTGAATGAAAGCGTGCATGTGAAGGGCCCGCACAGCTACGGTGCCCTGATCCGCGGGTGCTATGGCGCCCAGTATTCCTACCTGCACAATCTTTTTGCCCACAACCGCTCACGCAATCCGCGCCCCGGGAACTATGATACCAATCCCTTTGACCTGGATTCCCTGGGCCTGCAGTTCGATTTCAGGAACAACGTTATGTATAACTGGGCAGGCAGCCAGCCGGGATACGATGCAGATACAAAGAGTGTCTGCCGCTACAATTACGTGGGGAACTATGGAAAGCCCGGACCGAATTCATCTTCCACGGGCTATGCCTACGATGTGGGCAGTCCCTATTTCAGGGCATACTACAGCGATAATTACTTCTTCGGGAGCATCCCTGAGGACCAGTGGAGCCTTGTGAATTTCAGTGGCTTTTCCACTGCGCAGATCAGCGCCTATAAAAAGGAACAGCCCTACTCCGGCGGACCGGTCCTTACCCTGAGCCCACAGGAGGCATACAATACCGTCCTGGAACAGGGAGGAGCATCCCTGCACCGCGACATTGTGGATACCCGGGTGAAGAACGAGGTGATCAATGGCAGCGGGGCCATAATAAATTCCCAGGAGGAGGTGGGCAGCTGGCCGGTGCTGAACAGCGTGGCAACACCCCTCGATACGGACCAGGACGGGATGCCGGATGAGTGGGAAACAAGCCGGGGTCTCGACAAGAATGTTTCCTCCGACCGCAACGGCGACGATGATAATGATGGCTTTACCAACCTCGAGGAGTACCTCCATGAGCTTACCGGTCTCCCATCAATCTGGCACAAACTGGCGGTAAATATGGGAACAGGTTCGGGCCTGCATATTGAAGGTTCCGAGGTGAACATCGCTGCTGAAAGTGCACCTGGCGGGCAGGTCTTTGACTGCTGGCTGGGCGATACCCTTACAGTGACAGACAGGCATGCAGCCAGCACCACTGTGCTCATCCCAGCCGGGGATGTGGAGCTGAGTGCCTCCTATAAAAATATTGTTTCGGTGTTAGCGGAGGAAACGAATGCCTTCCCCAGGTGCTACCCCAACCCTGCACACGAGAACTTCTCGATCGACCTCGGTCAGATCCTGAATGCAGATATCAGGATGTTCAACCTCTCAGGCCGGAAGGTCTACCAGGCAAAGGCAACAGACTCAGTGCACCAGGTGAACACCCGGCATCTTTCGCCGGGGATCTATGTTGTCCGGGTGACGGATACCGCCAGTGCAAGCTACACACAACGGATCGTGATCAGGTAAGGGGGTGAGCTTTGTATTCTTCATCTTTGTGAACCTTAGTGTCTTCTTTGTGATCCTTTGTGTTACCTTTATTACGCAAAGAGACACAAAGAACAGGAGTTTAAATTTTTGCCATGCCATTCTTCAGATTGAAAGAAAATCCCTTTTTAAACTCAACGCTTTACCACGATACCGGGTGCTTCGGGCATCTGCCAATTTTCTGCCATGGCGAGGCGTTCAATGCC
>CAYSAH010000519.1:2703-2961 GCA_964428945.1 uncultured Bacteroidaceae bacterium
CATAGTTGATTGGATGAACCGGACATTATCGAAATACCAGGCAAAACGATTCATTTTCCTGGCGCCATGACAGATTGTTACGAGAATAAAAAAAAGGGCGTCTCAAGCTTGAGACGCCCCCTGCTTAGTTAGTTATTAAATTATTATTGCTTAAGCAGCCTGGAAATATGTGTGGATTTATCAGTGAAGTTAAGCCTGATAAAGTATACACCCTTGTCAAGTTGCCTGAGATCAATCCGATCACCAGCCAAAACGGAC
>CAYSAH010000520.1:0-2959 GCA_964428945.1 uncultured Bacteroidaceae bacterium
GGTTTCGATCAGGGATGTTGAAAATGTGAGGGTCCTGGAGAAGAGGGATTGGCGGGAAGCGGTAGGCGGTAGGCGATAGGCTGGATGCAGTGGGTAATTTGTACCTGCTTGTCAAGGTAATCGATACGTTGCTGCAGTCTCTCTATCTCTTCCTGCTGTTCCTGATTGGCTTTGATCAGGACAGGAATGAAATTGTTAAGGGGATGTTAAATTACTTTTCTTTTGGATTTTCCTTATTTACATTTGTGAAGTTGCCTTGCCTGGTTTAAGTAATAGGTTGATTGTTATATTGTTAAATTGTTATATTGTTATAACGAAAAATAAAATATTATGAAAAATCTTCGACTTTCCTTATTGTTATCGATACTCTTATTATCATTTCCTGATCTTTACAGCCAGGATATTCAGGATGTGCCTGCGGGCATTCAGGTTGTCAGCCAGGAAGATATATTCAGACAGGGAGTGTGGAACTTCAACCTTGACCAGATCCTCAGCTTATCTGCAGGGCCGGTGAAGAGTGATGGGGAAAAAACCGGCACGAACTCGATTTTTAAAGGCCAGGTTGAGGCGAACTATTTTATAATAGACAACCTCGCTGTTGGCGTTGGTGTCGGACTGTCTTCAGATCACACTAATCTCAACGAGCTCACTCTTGAAGAGATAGAGAAGATTACAGTTACACGGGGAAACGTCAACGTGATGTATGGTCGAAATATCAACAGTGTCATTAACATAATAACCAAAGCATCTGTTGGCTTCGGCACCGAGAAAGGCACCTATGAAGGGGGATCTGGCTACGGGTACGAGTACAAGGAGAAATTTACCACTATCAGGCTTACTGCAGGTGTCCCAATCAAGATAAACCGGAATATTTACTTCAATCCATATATTGGATATGAATATCACAAAGGCAAAGAGGATGACTTCAAGACATCGGAAAATAATTTTCTGGCGGGTTTCTCTCTGGAATATTTTATGGGTTGCGGCGACAAAGTTTGTGACATCGGTGACAATTTCAGCATTCCCGATGACCGGTATCATCAAAACCAATGGGTCCTCAATTCGCAGTTTAATGGTTCTTTCAGCACAGGCGGCCGGAAGAATACACATGAAAACCAAATGGGTGAATTTGAATCCAAAAGCGGGATCGGCAGTTCTTCTCTCTCCGGAAAGTTCCTGTATTACGCTATTGATGACCTGGGTGTTGGAGCAGGCATCACCTATGGGTGTGACCGCACTAAGATCAAGGATTCAGAGAACAAGACCAGGGATATGAATATGCTCTTCTATCCTGTTGTGAGATACAATGCTCCCGTGGATAATGCGCTGCAGAACCTTTTCATCGAAGGTGCCTTCGGAGTTGGTGTGAATAATAGGAAATTTACAGGTGTTGAGGAGGAGACAACTGTGAAGAACTCGGTGACCGACTGGTCGCTGGCATTAGGGTGGAACTACTTCCTGGCAGAGCACTTTGCATTTACCCCATATGTGGGTTATGGCAGCCAGACCCAAAAAGATAAGGATTCTGACATTAAATCTTCTACTTCAGGTATCCGTTTGGGTATCGGGTGGAGTTATTTCATTAATTAGACCGGATCTGAAGAATATTAAAATACATATTCTAGAATTACAACAATCCAAACAACCCATACAAAGTAATTATTATATTTGTCATGATGCATGACGGGGATATTGTTCATCCTTAATATTTACCGCATCATGAGACAATTAATTCTGGTTATTTTCTTCATTTATTTCGCTCCTGATGTTTCTTTTGGGCAGCAGTACGGCTGGGTAGATATAAGCAAGAATCTTCCGGACTATCCCTTTGATACAACGATAATCAATAATGGCGAAGATACGGTAATCGCGAGCCTGACAGATATTTGCTTTATTGATGACAATGAGGGATGGGTGACTGCGAATCATTTTTATACCGATGAGGGCGGCACCGTGCTGCACACTTCTGATGGTGGTTCTACGTGGCAGGTTCAAACTTTATTAAGATCCTGCATGTTCATCCGTATGGTAGATGAAAATGTCGGTTACGCCGCCAGTGACGGGGGAACGGTATTCAAGACCTCGGATGGCGGCGAAAACTGGGTGTTTCATGGTATCACCGGCACTATAATAACAGGCATGTCATTCCCGCGGGGAAGCGATACAGGGTACATCTGCAGTTATTCGACCTCGAAAATGCACCAGATCACTCCTGATGGATTAAATGTGATCAACTTCGACAATGCCCCTTTCTGGTGGCAGGCTATCAGTGCTCCAACCCATGAAACGATCTGGCTGAGTACCGGTACCTCTGTTTATACTTACGATCCAGGCGGACTTACGGATCAACCAGTCACTTCGGACAATTATTATTCTTTGGATTTCATAAGGCAGGATCTGGGCTGGGGCTGTGGATCGCATGGAGTCGAAAAGACTGTCGACGGGACTATTATGGGATGTGTAGGCAAGAACATTCCCTGGGTGGTGCTTACATACGCGCAATCACCATTCTATGATTGTTTTTCTTTGGATGAGGATCATTTTTGGGCGGTAGGTGTGAAGGGGCAGATCTATTATACTAACAATGCTTCGGATTTTGGATTTGATCAGCAAACGAGCACTGGATGGACAAATGTCGCCTTCACATCGCAGCCAAATCCCTGTCAGGATGCAACTTTGCGGTCAGTGTTTTTCTCCTCTGTGAATCACGGATTTGCTGCCGGGAATAAGAATACATTATTAAAGTATACCCAGGTTAGTGGGGTCGATGAGATTCATGAGTCGAATATTGGGATTTTTCCGAATCCAACCCAGGGGAAATTCCAAATAATAAATCCCAAAATCCAAAATCCAAAGATTGAGGTAGTTGACTTATACGGGAATATCATTAATGCATCTGTTTGTGATTTGGAATTTGACATCTCCGGATGTCCGGCGGGGGTATACTTCGTGAGGATAG
>CAYSAH010000521.1:0-2936 GCA_964428945.1 uncultured Bacteroidaceae bacterium
GAATTCACACAGTGCCTTGTATTTTTGTCTGTAAATTTTTCACCCAGGAATACATGGCCCAGATGGCCTCCACAATTCGCACATGTTATCTCTGTCCTCCGACCATCGGCATCTGTTGTTCGGGTAACGGCTCCTTCGATTTCATCGTCAAAACTGGGCCAGCCGCAGTGGCTGTCGAATTTATCATCCGATTTGTATAAAGGTGCATTACATTGCCTGCACACATAGGTTCCCTTTTCTTTCTTGTCAACATATTCTCCGGTCCAGGCTCTTTCTGTGCCCTTCTTCAGGATAACATACTGTTCAAATTCATTTAACTTATTGTATTTCATCGGATCTGTAATTTTATTTATTTCTGTTTTTCCGGCAGAGACCTTCTTTGTATCCCCTGCACTTTGGGCACTTGCATTAAAAAAAAATGCGATAAGCAGCACCATGAATCCTGTTTTCTTCATACGGATCATTCGTTTTTTACAATTTTACCAATACTACACTTATAACCAAAGCAGCTGGTTTTGGTTCAAGAAAACTGAACGTGGATTTAACTTGTTTAGAAGCAAATAATCCTTAATTTTGATAGTTAACTAATTTAAATCCATAACATGGGAAAAGGAGATCAGAAAACCAGAAGAGGAAAACTTTTCGTCGGTTCATACGGAAAATTAAGGGCCAGGAAAAAAAGTTCCAAAGCACCAGCGGTTCAGCCAGCTGTAAAACAAACGGTAAGTCAGCCTGAAAAGCCTGTTAAGAAGGTTGAATTAGTTGAAGAAACTAAAGTTAAGGAAGCTCCGGAAGTAAAAGCTGCAGTTGAAAAAGCAGTAACTGAGGTCAAGGCTGAGAATGCTGAGAAAGTTAAAAGCGAGGCACCCGCTCCCAAAAAGAAACCAGCTGTGAATAAACCAGAGAAAACAGATCCGGAAAAATCTCCAAAAACTGAAGCAAAGAAATAAGTACAAGCTGAATTATACCTGACCTGGATCCATAAGGCCCCGGATTATTTATGTGTAGTTGATCAGAACCTTTACTGTTTATGTATGCCATTCTTGATATTGAAACTACCGGAGGCAGTCCGAAAGTTGAGAAAATAACTGAAATTGCGGTTTTCTTTCATGATGGAGAAAGGATAGTTGACGAGTGGTCCACCCTTATCAATCCGGAAAAAAGTATTCCACCCTTCATAACCGGATTAACAGGTATAAGCAATGAAATGGTAGAGGACGCTCCCAAATTCTACGACATTGCCAAAGAATTCGTGGAACGAACCGAAGGCCATATTATCGTCGGACACAATGTAAATTTTGATTATTCTTTTATCAAAAGTGAATTCAGCCGCCTGGGCTACA
This sequence comes from uncultured Bacteroidaceae bacterium, assembly GCA_964428945.1. Taxonomy (GTDB): domain Bacteria; phylum Bacteroidota; class Bacteroidia; order Bacteroidales; genus M55B112. The sequence continues at coordinate 1,344 of CAYSAH010000521.1, forward strand.
ATTACCAACGAGAAACACTCTGCACGGTGAAGCTGAGCAAACAGATTATTCCGGGACATGGCTCCTACAGCCTTGGGAAGATCTGCAGTGAAGTGGGAATAGAAATCAAGGACAGGCACAGGGCTGCTGGTGATGCCATGGCAACCGTCCGGTTATTCGAACTGCTTCAAAGGACCTCTGATCTGAATGGAAAGCCCTTTGAAAAGCATCTTCCGGGAATTGCTAAATACAAAAATCTCAATGGCAACCTTTCTGTTGAAGATATTGAAAGGCTCCCGGACAAAGCAGGTACCTACTACTTCTATGACGAGAATAACATTCTTCTTTACATCGGAAAAAGTGTAAGTATAAAAAAACGGGTATTGTCGCACCTGGGGAATAACGATGGAAAGCGGGCACTTGAAATGAGGGAAAGGATAGCGTCCATATCCTATGAGCTGACCGGAAGCGAACTTATTGCACTATTGAAAGAGTCGGCTGAGATCAAACTGAATAAGCCGATGTATAATAAGGCACAGCGCAGATCCATGTCGCACTGGGGACTCTATGAAGGGAAAGACCCTTTTGGATATCTTACCCTGAAATTGGCGAAGGTGCAGGACGAAATCGAACACCCGGTAACTGCATTTAACAATAAAATGGAAGCCAGGATAGCTCTGACCCGGCTGGTGGAGAAATATTGGCTTTGCCAGAAACTGACCGGATTATATACTACTGATGGAGCCTGCTTCCATTATAGTATCAGGCAGTGCAACGGGGCCTGCGTTCAAAAGGAATCAGTAAAGGAATATAACAGCCGTGTTGAAAAGCTGATTTCCGGCTTCAGCCTTGATAAGGGCAATATACTGATCATTGACCAGGGTCGTGATCCGGGAGAGAGGAGTATTGTGAGGATTGAAAAGGGCATGTACATGGGATATGGTTATATATCGATAGATGAAGGCTATCTTGGTATTGACCAGATGTTGGAATGTATTAAGCCAGCCCTGGATAACCGCGATATCAGGCAGATTTTAAGCAGCTGGCTCAGGAAGAACAAGGTTGAGAAAATTCTTTATTATTAGATCCATCCTCCTTATCTGACCGAGCCTATGGCCATCCCCGGGACCCGGCTAAACAGGACCCTTATAAATGACAGGAAGCATTCAAAGGGCCGGATGACAAGGCCATGTCAGATTAAGTGAACCTGGCATCGCCCGATCGAACAATGAGATTTTAAGCAGTTATTTTAATTCTTCCAGGTTCTCCATGCCGGGCAGATCCAGTCCGCTTGCGATACTTGAAATAGTCTCAAGGTCAATATTACCGGTGATAACAATTAAAGCGTCTTCACCGTCCTGCCCTGAAACAACAAGCAAAAATTCAGTAACCTTCCCTCCTACCTCTTTTACGAGGAAAGCAACTTCTTCGTCAGCCTCCTTTACCACCATTAATTCTTCATACTCCTTACGAGGAAGGGTGTTCAGCAATTCTTTGCCAAAACCGACAGAACCATCGCCTTCCTGCGTTAGTATACGAATGGATTCAATGCCTGAAGTAGCTTTTTTGAAAGATTCATAATCAGGATCACTGGTTTCAATATTTGACAGGAAC
>CAYSAH010000522.1:0-2935 GCA_964428945.1 uncultured Bacteroidaceae bacterium
TTGAATCAGTTATGGGCGGCACATATGCGGAGAGGTGTATACCGCCTGACTCTTGGGACGGCATACGATACGATTATTCAATCTGATTATTATGGAACCGAAACCTTTGGAAAGGATCATGATATACAGGTATTTAAAATTGAAAACCGAATCGTTTTTACTACCGGTGAAAAGATATATACCTATGATGATCTTTCTGATAGTATTATGCTTTTTGACCAGGTTAACACTGGGCTCGGGAAATATGCATCAGCGCACAGGATCATTCAGGGGCCCGATCATCATTATTGGCTGATTGCTAAATCAGGAATTGCACTTTTCAGGATCTTCAACAACAATTACCAGTTGATCAGGGAATACCCGAAAGGAATTTTCAATGATCATATGATTATAGGATATGAAAATATTTTTCCGCTTGGTAATACCTCTGCCATCCTGTGCCTTGATAACGGTATCGCATTGCTGGATGCTGACAAGCAGGACCTCTCTGAAAATGTTGTTGATGACGGATTGGTGCTAAAGTCTGCAGCCTACCGCGGTTCGAAAGGTCGCTACGAAAACCTTCCGGTAAAAGGAACTGATCTGCATCTGCCTTTTAATAAAAACAGTCTGTACCTGCAATATGCATATCCGAATGCCCCCAATGAAAAAGTTGAATTTCAGTCTTATATCGATGGACTTGACGACGAGTGGGCCAATTCAGGTACTCTGCCGGAATTTAGTTTCGAGAGGATTCCGCCAGGGAAGTATGAAATATATATCAGGGCTGTAAACAGGTGGGGAAAAGCAGGCCTTACTGAAAAAGTAAGCCTGAATGTATCTTATCCATGGTACCGAACTGGTGTCAGCTTTGTTGTATATGTCTGCCTTTTGCTTGGTTTAATTCTGATCACGAGGTATTATTTGATGCAAAGGATAAAAATACGGGAGCGAAATATAAGGAATTCAAAGGAGCGCGAGTTGATCGGTTTAAGAAATGAAAAACTGAATGCTGAATTGTCCTACAGAAGCCAGGAGCTGGCAAATTCAACCATGTCCATTATTAATAAAAATGAATTCCTGCTTCAGCTTAAGAATATAGTCCTGAAGCAGAAGGAGGAACTGGGAACAAGATATCCTGATAAATATTTCAGGGAAATCATCAACAAGATCGATAGAAACGTTTCCAGCATGGACGATTGGAAGGTATTTGAGTTTCATTTTGAAAAAGCGCATGAAAAATTCCTGCAGAAATTAATGCACAGATACCCCCAGCTTACACATGGCGACCTGAGGTTATGTGCCTACCTTCGCATGAATCTGACCACAAAGGAGATCGCACCACTTATGAGAATATCTGTAAGAGGTGTCGAAAACCACCGGTATAAATTGAGGAAGAAGTTAAATTTGCCACCCGATGACAATCTCACGGAATTTATTATGGGGCTTTAGTTCCCTGTAATTACAATCCTACCTCAATAATATAGGACTCAAACACCTGGCTGATATATAGCTTCCCGTTCAGCAAAACAGCCGTTGAACCTGCACTGATCAAACTGCCGTCAGTATAAAACAGGGATTTGATTTCCCTGGTTTGTGGATTGATCTTCCAGACTTCAACAGGGGAGAGATTTTCAGGTGACTTTACATGGGATATGAATTTAAATGGTTTTACATGTCCGGTAATATAGATCATTCCATTGAGAATGCGAATATTGTCATTTCCCCTTAGTCCTTTGATTGGCTCCACTTCGACCAGTGCTTCTTCTTCGATCGAATATATGTGAAGGAGATGATTTACTGCGTCACCGACATAGAGAATTTTTCCCAATCTGTTTATACCCGCCGGATATCCAAGTTTTTCCGCAACGATCCGGGCTTCCCAATTGTTATCAGACAACTTATCCATCCTTACAATATTTGCACGCTTAAGTTTCAGGATCTTTTCCATCATATTTCCCCTTTCCCCCGAATCGTTAACAATATAAATCTCTCCATTTGCTCCAAGCGTGAGTGCATTTGGAGAATAGACCAGGTTGGAGAAGGCAATTTCCTTGAAAATCAGTGTGTCCGCATGTACTTCCCAAAGATAAACAGGGTGAAATCCATTCTCCCTTTCATGACTTATAACATATAATACCTGCGGCGTGGAAAGACTATCCAGGAATATCCCGTGAGGCTGAAAATAGAGCGAGTCAGGCATACCTTTACGTACCAGTGTATCAGTTTTTCCTGAAGAAGGAGTGTAGGCCACGATCTCTCCAAAGGGATTTTCTCCTTCTCTTCTCGCCGTACAGGAAATGAGTAGCCTGGGTTCAGCCTGGCTGCGGTCAGTCACCATATCTTCCGGCCCGGCACCGACAATAATGCGATGGGCAGGCAGATCAGAAGATTTTTTTGAATTGCATGAGCAGAGCAAAGGAAGGACTGCCAGTAGGATCAATAACTTCTTCATGATTTACTTTTTTACAAGCGACAATTTACAATTATTTACGAGGCTCCTTATAAATTATTTGAAAGGATGATATTCTTTTTTCTGAAGTCCTGCCTTTGTTTTGAAATACTTGTTTTACATGGAATTATGACGCATATACAGGTAATTTTTTCTATTTCGGACGGGCTATGTTAAACATTTGTTTGACGAATTAAGGGCAGGGATAAAAATCTTCAAACATTTTTTCATTTCTTTAAGTGCATGAAAGAAAACATATATTTTTCAATTCTGTACGCATGGATCGCATTTGGTCTGATCGTGTTTATTTTGTTGCTCTTTGTCACGGCACCCTATGGAAGGCACACCAGGAAGGGGTGGGGTCCGGTAATTTCCAACAGGCTGGGCTGGGTAATTATGGAATTTCCTTCCTTGTTCCTGTTTGCATTCTTTTTCCTGAAGGGGAGTGCGAATTCACAGCCGCTTACTTGGATATTTTTTGCGATCTGGGTGGCTCATTATGTT
>CAYSAH010000523.1:0-2924 GCA_964428945.1 uncultured Bacteroidaceae bacterium
GTGCGGGAGTTTTTTTACCGGTATCACAGGCATGGTCTCGACGTTATGGACTCCAAGGTAAATGAAGGAAGAGCTGAAATAGCAACAGCGCTTGAGATGCTTCAAAAGGTATACAGGAATAAACCGGATCCCTACCTCCATCCTCTTCGACTGGTCTTTGATGCCAAAGCTGATGAATTTTCAAAAATATTCTCTGAGTCATTTCCGGAAGAAAAAAACAGGGTCTTTAATCTTCTGACCGAGATCGACCAGACCAATACAAGTAAATATAAAACCATCCTCGAGGATAATAACCAGGTAGATTTTTAATGATCAGTAATCTGAAGATCAGGAATTATGCTTTGATCGAGAACCTTGAAATTGGATTCTTATCGGGCTTCATTACGATCACCGGTGAAACAGGTGCCGGTAAATCCATCTTGATGGGAGCCCTTTCCCTTATCCTTGGACAGCGTGCAGATTCTTCCGTTTTGCTTAAAAAAGATGTAAAGTGTATTGTTGAGGGCCAGTTTAACGTTGATGAACAGTATAAGCCCTTTTTTGAGGATAATGACCTTGATTATGAGCCGGAATCATTGCTGAGAAGGGAGATCCTGCCAGGAGGAAAGTCCAGGGCTTTCATAAACGATACGCCGGTTGCACTCTCCGTTCTTAAAGAACTGGGTGATCAGCTTGTGGATATTCATTCACAGCACCAGAACCTGCGGTTAAACGACCATATTTACCAGCTTGGTGTTGTTGATTATGTAAGTGGAAACAAGGATGAACTGGCAGAATACGACTCATTATACACGAGGTTCCTCGAAAAAAATACCCTGTTAAAAGACCTGAAGAATGAATTGGAAAAAATCAGTGGCGAGCTTGATTTCTTTCAATACCAGTATGATGAACTGGTGGCAGCAAATCTTCAGGACCTCGTTATTGAGGAGCTGGAGGATGAAATCAACCAACTGGAACATGCTGAAGAAATAAAATTTGCGCTTAGTAATTCATCTGATGCCATTTCTGGTGAAGATCAGGCACTTCACCAGTTGTATGACGCCCTTGCACTTCAAAAAAGAGTTATCCAGCTCAATAAATCTTCTGCTGAATTTGCTGCAAGGCTTGAATCGGCTTGTATTGAACTCAAGGATATTGCTGAGGAAATGAAATCAAGAGCTGATAAAATTGAATATGACCCTGAAAAATTACAGCAGTTTAAGGAGCGTCTTGACCTTATTTACAGCCTGTTTCAGAAACACAGGATAAGGGATGTAAATGGACTGATCGGCCTTCGGGAACAGCTGAATGAAAAGATCACGAAAATTACCTTTTCAGACGAGCATCTTAAAAAGATTGAAAAGGAAATAGAGCAGCTGAGAAGGAACCTGGAGACCTCGGCAGGAAAACTTCACAGCAGCAGAATTAAAGCCGGTAAATTTATTGAGGTCCAGATCGCTGCACAGCTTGTCCAGCTTGGCATCCCAAATGCCTCTTTCCTCGTTAAGGTAGATAAAACTTCAGATCCTGGAAGGAATGGAATGAGCGATGTCAGGTTTCTTTTCTCTGCAAATAAACAAGCAAGGGCAGAGGAAATTTCAAAGGTAGCCTCCGGAGGTGAAATATCACGGCTGATGCTTTCAATCAAAAGCCTGCTTTCCGACTATAAGGGCCTGCCTACGCTCATTTTTGACGAGATAGATGCCGGGGTCAGCGGCGAGATCGCAGATAAAATGGGTTCAATAATGAAGAAAATGTCGGGGGGACGCCAGGTGATTGCAATAACACATCTTCCCCAGGTAGCATCGCAGGGTGAGGAGCATTTTCTTGTATATAAGGAAGATGAATCAAATGCGACTGTTACACGCATCAGGAAACTATCCAGGGACGAGCGTATTATTGAAATAGCAAAGCTGCTGTCAGGGGAGAAACTTTCTGAAGCTGCAATTTCAAATGCCCGGGAACTCCTTAAGATCTGATTGTTAGATTTATATTAATTCTTGCGCACAAACTGTTAACTTTTTTGTTATGAAATAAATTACTGTTAACCAAATGATCAAACTATGTCTTATAATCTGTTAAAAGGAAAGAAGGGGATCATATTCGGAGCCCTGAACGAAATGTCAATTGCCTGGAAAGTTGCTGAGAAAGCCCATGAGGAAGGCGCCCGGATTGTGCTCACCAATGCCCCTATTGCGATGCGTATGGGTACAATGGATGAACTTGCAAAAAAATGTGATGCACAGATCATTCCTGCAGATGCGACAAACCTTGACGACCTGGACAACCTGATCGAGAAGTCAATGGAAATTTTCGGAGGAAAGATAGATTTTATCCTTCACTCCATAGGAATGTCCCCGAATGTTCGTAAAGGGATCGATTACGACGAACTTAAATATGAATATTATCATAAAACACTGGATGTTTCTGCATTTTCCCTGCATAAAGTACTTAGTACTGCCCGACGTAAGGATGCGATCAATGAATGGGGATCAGTTGTGGCGCTTACTTATGTGGCTGCTCAACGGACCTTCGTTGGCTATAATGACATGGCAGATGCAAAAGCGATCCTCGAATCCATTGCAAGGAGTTTTGGCTATATCTATGGCAGGGAAAAAAGGATAAGGATCAACACCATCTCACAGTCTCCGACCCTTACTACCGCAGGAAGCGGTATAAAAGGATTTGATAAGCTGGAGGACTTTTCTGAAAGAATGTCTCCTCTTGGGAACGCAACTGCTTCAGAATGCGCTGATTATTGTATCACCCTCTTCTCCGATCTTACCAGGAAAGTTACAATGCAGAACCTGTTCCACGATGGTGGGTTCTCAAGTATGGGAATGAGCCTCCGGGCAATACAGCAGTATGAGAAAAGTTTCGAAGAATGCCCTCCTGTTGGTGAAGATATCCCATTCGACGAGAAAGACGTGGAGAAATTCAAATAA
>CAYSAH010000524.1:0-2922 GCA_964428945.1 uncultured Bacteroidaceae bacterium
CAACTATTTCTTCAATGACGTCACACCCGAGCAGTATGAAGAGATCCTGATCCTCTCGCAACGTCCTTCACAAACAATGGATTAATAAGAAGGACATGTCAGACAAACTTTATTATACCATCGGTGAGGTTTCAAGGATGTTCAATGTGAACGCTTCCCTGATCCGTTTCTGGGAAAAAGAATTCTCAATGATCCACCCTCAGAAGAATAAGAAAGGCAACCGGGTCTTTACCGTTAAAGATATCGATAACTTCAGGCTTATTTATAACCTGGTCAAGGAAAAAGGATACACGATCCAGGGGGCCCGTGAACATCTCTCCAATCATAAAAGTGATGCGGAAAAAAATATTGAGATCATAAAATCGCTGCAGCAAATCAAAGGATTTCTTGTGGAAATTGACAGGGAACTTGCATAAAGTTTTATTCTCAGGCTAAAAATACCTTTGGTTTTTCAAAAACTCCACGACATATTCTTCCACACCTTCTTCCAGAGAATAAAAATGACTGTCATAGCCGGCTGTCCTTAATTTATCCATCCTTGCTTCTGTGAAATACTGGTATTTGTCGCGGATATCTTCAGGCGTATCAATAAAAACAATGTTTTCAGGAATATCCATGGCATGAAAGGTAGCCCTTACCAGGTCCAGAAATGTCCTGGCCTTGCCCGTCCCAAGATTATAAATTCCACTCGCATTTCCCCTTATCATCATAAAGAACAACACATCGACCACATCCTTGACAAAGATAAAATCCCTGAGCTGCTCTCCATCCTTAAAATCAGGATGATGCGAACGGAAAAGTTTGACCATTCCCGTTGTCCGGATCTGGTTGTATGCATGGAAAATAACCGAAGCCATCCTTCCTTTGTGATATTCATTGGGCCCGTAAACATTGAAGAACTTCATGCCTGCCCAGAACGGGGGCGCTTCTGACTGTGCCAGGACCCATTTGTCAAAATCATTCTTCGACTCCCCATAGCGGTTGAGAGGCGCCAATTGATCAATAATCCCATGGTCGTCTGAATACCCGTTTTCTCCCATCCCGTATGTTGCCGCTGAAGAAGCATAGACAAGACGGATACCATGCCTGACACAATCATTCCAAACTTTCCTGGAATAGTTTAAATTTAATTTATCAAAAATAGCCCGGTCCTGCTCTGTTGTATCGGTCCTCGCACCAAGATGAAATATAAAATCAACTTCCCCTGCATGCATGTTAAGCCAGTCATGAAAATGATCGCGATCAACCTTTTCGAGGAATGCCTTTCGTGCATAATTATTTTCTTTCTGCTGCCGGGAAAAATCGACAACAATGACAAGGTTTTTATACCCCTTATTATTCAGTTTTCCTACAAGCACACTACCTATAAAACCTGCTGCTCCGGTAACTACAATTTTGCTCATTTCGGCCAATTAATTGATGTTAATCAAATATACAACTAATCTGCGGAATTCGGTTTTTCTGTACTTGATTTTTTAACCCGTTTAAGCAGATATTATTTATATTTGCTCCCTTCTAAACCTTCTAAGTAAGGTTTTTAAAAACTTAAAAAATAATCTAAAAATGAACCAGAATTACTTTCGCATCAGGATTGCATTACTCTCAATTATGGCCATTATCGGTTACAATGCCATGGCTCAAATCAGTGAAGGCGGGATCCCGCCAAGCTTTACAAACCAGGGTATCACTGACAAATTCAGCCAATTTGAGTTTCAAAAACCCGATCTTGAACAACTCATGATCGAAGATCAGATCAATGCGGAAGCCCAATATCCGGGGCCGGAGAGAATGGGCGTTGCTGTTCCTGTCAACCTGGATCTTTTATCAGCAGGCAGCCAGGAATCATTACCTGACGGATCAAAAATCTGGAGACTTAAGATTGCAGTTCCTGAGGCACTTGCGCTGGGCGTATATTACAACAAATTTTACCTGCCGCAGGGAACCAAACTGTTCCTGTATAATGAAGCCAAAACCCACGTGATTGGTGCATTTACCTCAAACAATAACCCTGAGGCCGGCTTATTTGCCACGGAATTCATCCAGGGAGATCAGGTCACGCTTGAATATATCGAGCCTGCCGGTATTTCTGAAAAAGCAGAGATTTTTATTTCGGAAGTAGCCTATGCATATCGTTTTATCAGTTTTAGAACTGATGAAGGCTTACGGGATCAGTCACTGCCCTGTATGATCAATGTAGCTTGTGAAGAAGGCGATGGCTGGGATGACCAGAAAAAGGGCATTGCCCGCTTATCCATAAAAATCGGCTGGGGTTATTACTGGTGCTCAGGATCACTGATCAACAATACCAGCAATGACAGGATACCCTACCTGCTGACAGCGGAACATTGCGGTGAAGGCGCAACAGCAGGCGATATGAATCAGTGGATCTTTTACTTTAACTACCAGTCATCGACATGTGCAGGAAACTATGGCCCTTCAAGCAATACAACCACCGGTTGCCAGCTTAAATCTAAAGATCCAATCGTCGGTTTCGATGGATCAGACTTCGAGCTTGTTAAGCTGAATTCAACGCCTCCCTCATCATATGGTGTTTATTACAATGGCTGGAACCGCACCAATGTACCTGCCGATAGTGGCGTTTGCCTGCACCACCCTGCCGGGGATATTAAAAAAGTTTCAACTTTCCTGACCCCGATGATCTCCTCCACCTGGTGGAACGGAACCCCCTCACACTGGAGGGTAAGCTGGGCTGAAACTGAGAATGGCCTTTCCATCATGGAAGGGGGCTCATCAGGATCACCCATTTTTGACCAGGATAAACTGATCATGGGTGACCTTTCCGGCGGATATACCTCGAACTCATGCGCAAATCCTTCCCCGGCCTGGTTTGGCAAGGTGTATTATTCGTGGGACCAGATGGGAAGCACACCCGCCACCCGCCTGAAGGACTGGCTGGATCCG
>CAYSAH010000525.1:0-2919 GCA_964428945.1 uncultured Bacteroidaceae bacterium
GAGCCTGGTCAATATGCTTTCAATGTCTTCACCGACATAACCGGCTTCAGTAAGCACAGTTGCATCAACGATCGTGAAAGGTACATGAAGCATTTTAGCAATCGTCCTTGCGAGGAGTGTTTTACCGGTGCCCGTCTCACCGACTAGGACGATATTGGATTTCTCTATTTCAACATCGTCCTTGGAATCCTTCTGCATCAGCCGTTTATAGTGATTGTAAACGGCAACTGAAATATATTTCTTTGCATCCTCCTGTCCGATAACATAAAGGTCAAGAAAACTTTTGATCTCCTTTGGCTTAAGCAGTTTTAATTCCCCAAGGTCAAATACGCCTGCGGAGCCGAGTTCCTCTTCAACTATGGTATGAGCCTGTTCAATACAGCGGTCACAAATATGACCTGAGATACCGGCTATAAGCAGGTTGGTATCTTTCTTTTCTCTGCCACAGAAGGAACAACGATCCATCTCTTTATTTTTTAGGGTTTGTTCTTACGAGTACTTCATCAACCATACCGTAGGCCTTTGCCTCTTCTGAAGTCATCCAGTAATCCCTGTCGCTGTCCTTTTCGACTTTCTTAATATCGTTCCCGGAATGGTCGGCAATTATAGTGTAAAGCTCATGTTTCAGTTTCAGTATTTCACGGGTTGTGATCTCAATATCTGAGGCCTGACCCTGTGTTCCACCCATTGGCTGGTGGATCATTACCCTTGAATGCTTCAGTGCTGATCTTTTTCCCTTGGTGCCTGCCGCAAGCAGAACAGCTGCCATTGATGCTGCCATTCCTGTACATATGGTGGCTACATCACAGGAAGTATACTGCATCGTGTCATAAATCCCCAGTCCGGCATGAACACTGCCTCCCGGGGAGTTAAAGTAGATCTGGACGTCCTTAGCCGGATCAACCGAATCAAGGTATAGCAGCTGGGCCTGGATGATGTTGGCAACATAATCATCGATTGGTGTTCCCAGGAAAATGATCCTGTCCATCATCAATCTTGAAAAGACATCCATTGAGGCAATATTCAGCTGACGCTCCTCAATGATGGTTGGTGAAATATAACTGTTGTAGGCAGAGGTAAAATTATGTAGTGAAATACTGCTTATACCCCTGTGCTGAATTGCATACTTTTTAAAATCATCACTCTGACTCATAATATTCAATTATTTGTTATCAAATAACTTCCTGAATTTATCAATGGCAATCTCCTTATCTTCAAGCTTTGCCGAATTTTTTATAAAATTAAGCAATTTTTCTTCAAGTTTACGATCACTTATCCTCCGCGCTTCCTCTTTCTTGGAAAGAAGTTCGTTCGCATAGCCCTCAAGATACTCATCAGGAATATCCATGATCCCATACTGGTAATACTGTGCACGGGCAACATCTTTGGCTGATTCCTTTATTTCGCTCTCGTTAACTTTTATTTCATGAACCTTGTAGAGATGGTCCTTGATCAGCTGCCAGCGGAAATCATCCTCATACTGCGAAAAGTCAGCATCCACCTGTTCTTTGGTCAGGTTCTCGTTGGTCTCGACCAACCAGCGTTTAAGGAATTCCACCGGAAGGTCGATCTTTGCCTTTTTTATCAGGCTGTCCTTAACATCAATGCCAAACCTGTATTCACTGTCGCGCTTGTACTGAACACTCATTTCTTCCTTTAATTTCTCAAGGAATTCGGCCTCGCTCTTTACAGTTCCTTCACCATATACCTTGTCAAAGAGCTCCTGCTTCATTTCCGATTTCTCAAAGCGTTGGATATCTTTGATCTTACACTTGAATTTACCTTCGATCAATTGTACTTGATCCTTCTTTATTCTTAACAGCGAAGCAATTTCTGTGTCATTCGGATAGGCTTTCTTCACGTCAAAAACAATGCCCTCCCCTTTTTTTGCTCCTTTGAACAGCAATTGCTGATCAGCATTCTTCATCATATCCAGTGACATGGAAACGTCTTCAGCCCTGATCCCTTCTTCGATCTCTTCGCCATCCTTACTGACCTGCACCAGGTCACCTTTGATCAATTCGTTGTTGCCTGCTGCTTCCACCGGGATGAATTCGCCGTATCTTTTGGCAACGTTCTCCTTGTACTCGTCTATTTCCTTTTTGGCGATCTTTATCCTGTAATAAGGGAACTTATCCTTATCGCTGATCTCAAGCTTGATTTCAGGAGAAAGTCCAAGTTCAAACTGGAACTCAAAGTTTTCATCCTTTTCGAAATCAATTATCTTTTCTTCATTTCTCTTTGCAAGTGGCTCACCAAGGATCCTGATCTCTTCTTTACCCAGGTAATCGAAGAGCGACTCCGAAACAAGTTTATTTACCTCGTCAGCCAGCACTGGTACATAGTACATTCTTTTGATCATTCCCATTGGGGCATTTCCCTGCCTGAATCCTTTGATATTGGCATTGCGCCTGTAATCCCGTAATACTTTATCAACTTTTTCCTGGTAATCAGACTTTTCAACAGAAACAGTTAAGAGAGCATTTAATTTGTCGACGTTTTCTTTTGTAATATTCATTTTATAAAGATTAAACTCAATTGTAAAAAACCGCACAGGCTTACCTTATGGGGCCTTGCGGTTTAGTTGCTTACTGTGCGGATAAAGGGACTCGAACCCCCACTCCCGAAGGAACTAGATCCTAAGTCTAGCGCGTCTACCAATTCCGCCACATCCGCTAAAAATTGGTGGTGCAAATTTAATGGAATTTTTTAGAAATTGAAAAGAAATATAAAGCGCCCGGAAATGTTGTAAATTACTCATTTAATGCCGTTTATAAAATACATATACCATTCTCTCAATTGCAGGCGGTGTGGAGCCCTTTAATGCACAAGAATGGAAGCAGGTACAATCTCCCTCCGAAATGTTGATAGAATTGAGCTATCCGGAGGAATCCACGAAAATACAAATGCAAATGTCTT
>CAYSAH010000526.1:0-312 GCA_964428945.1 uncultured Bacteroidaceae bacterium
CCTCTGCATTCCTCTGCGCCCTCTGCGGTTAAAAATAGCAGCTTGCTGCTCATCTCAAAACTGTTCTATAAAAAAACCGGAGAAAACATATGTTCCTCCGGTTTGAAATATACCTAAATTTTCAATATTACCTTGGAATAGGCAGGTACCAGTTGGCTGGATCCATTAACCTGGCTCTTACTTCTTCAGCCACATCCGGATCATCAAATTTTGAAGCCACCTTATCAGCAAGATAGGCAGGATCATTCCTCCGTTCTGCAACCCTTACAAGGTCAAACCATCTTTTTCCCTCAAAGGCCAATTCCCTTGCAC
>CAYSAH010000526.1:322-2919 GCA_964428945.1 uncultured Bacteroidaceae bacterium
GTCCTTCCTCTTATACCAATATTTGCCGACCATTTTGAGTATCCTGCAGGTTTCTTTGCCATATTACTGATTCCATCATTTACCAGTGCAAGTGCGGTTTCATGGTCACCAAACCGGTTCAGAGCTTCAGCAAGAAGCAGGTGAACATCTGCCGCCCTGTAAAGAACTACATCTGCACTATGAGGAATTCCACCATCAAGTGAATACTTATTTATGTAGGGAATACCAGTAGCGGTGGTGTCAATGGATAAGCCCATTCCACGGTAAACATCACCTGGATCATTATCAAGCTGAACCTGTCTTTCGTATGAAAGTATAAGGGAATCTGTTGGTTTTACCACATAGTCATATTTATGCAGCATCCACTCCTCAAGCATGTTTTTTTGTCCATCAACATAAGAATAGGGAACGGCTGTAAATACAGTACCCTGAGAAATGGAATTCAAAAATATTGTTTCCCAGTCTTCATCAGCGTAATCGGTTGTAATCATGAATTCCCTTCTGCGGTAATATGGACCATCACATGCATATTTTAAATATTTAATAGCGGCTGGATAATCTCCTCTTTCAAGATATAATTCACCCAGAAGCACATAATGGTCGATCGGATACCTGAAAATGTCTTCCTCATCATAATAGGGATAGAGCTTATTGATCAGATCATCAACAACCTTTTCCTTGGAAAGGAAAGTCGGAGTGTTTGAAGGATCAAGATCTGTCACGTCTCCGTTGATCAATCCAACTTCACCATTAATTTTAGCAAGCATAAAATATGCCCAGCTCCGCATAGTGATCAAAGCTCCCTGGAACTGAAAGAGGTAGGCTGAATCAAAATCCCTGTCTTTCAGCGTTATTTGTTCAAGATTGGGCAATACCTCATTGATATTGATAATCAGTTTATAATAATCGGAGGGATCAACATAAGGATTGTCAGCTGAAAGATTGTGCAAATTAATGTTGATCAGATCGATATCAGCATTTTCGGTTACGTTCATCTCATCGGAGAGCAGACCCTGGACCAATACAAGTTTCTCAGCGATATCCTGAAGGTAAACGAAGCATCCCTGGTATGATGCCTCTGCATCAAGAAATGAATTATAATGCTGGTCAGGGCTTATCCTTCCACCTGTATGGGTATCGAAAAACTCATCGCTGCATGAAACAACAAGACCAGCAAAACCTAGTATTAAGGCTATCTTCCAGATAAAGTTTCTTTTTATTTTCATTATATGAAGTATTTACAAGCTTAATTGGATTCCAAAAATAACAGAACGGGCAAGCGGCAATTTCCCATAGTCAATTCCCATATAAAAGGGATCATTAACATACATAACTTCAGGATCATAGCCTGTATATCCGGTAATTGTCAACAGGTTGGTCCCGGTAAGATAAAGTGTTGCCTCTTTTTGCAGGCCAAATAAATTGGTGGCCTTGTAGCTGATCTTACACTGCTTCAACCTGAGGTAGGAGCCATCTTCTATCCACCGGTCCGAGAAGACACTGTTTCCATTTGGATCACCGATTGCAGTCCTGGGCAGCTCTGCACTTATATTTTCAGGAGTCCATCGATCCAGGACATCTGTACTTTGATTCGCATAACTGTCCATTGCTGTCATTTTATAACGAACATAGTTGAATACATCATTTCCGTAGCTGTAGGTAAACAATGCTGAAAGTTCGAATTTTCCAACAGAAAGGGCGGCTGAAAAGGATCCATAGAGGTCAGGATTTGGATCTCCAATGGGCTGCTTGTCGAGATCATTAATGATCCCATCCTCAACAACTTCAACAAAAGCCACATCTCCGGCTCCCATCTCCCTTCCTTTCGGACCTATCATTCCACCTGCCTCTGCATCAGTATCATAGACGCCATTTGTTTTATAGCCGTAAAAAGCATTCAATGGACCACCAACAGCTGTTACAAACTCGCCTCCGATTACCTCATGTGTAAGAAACTCTGTTCCGGGATTAATAAAATCGAGCGCGGTTACCTCAACATTTTGCCTGGTTACAGTTGCATTAAGGAACAAGTTGGCCGAACCCAGATAGAAACGGCCGTCGATCCCAAGTTCAATGCCATTCATTGATGCAGAACCATCATTGTTGTAGTAGTCCGTAAATCCAAAGTTATATGGCAACATCTGGTTTATTACAAGATTATTTACTGAAGACATATAATAGTCTGCATGCAGATTGATGGCTTTCCTGCCAAATGACAAGTCCAATCCGGCATTAATAGTTGATTTCTTCTCTCCTGCAAGGTCTTCATTCGGGTTATAATCCCTGATTATAACACCCTGGTTATTATATCTTCTGCCAGTATATGTTGCTTTGGAGTACTCATAAATATTGCTGAACATATTACCGGTAATTGAATAGGATGCTCTCAGCTTAAGATCATTTATCCAGTCGACATTGAAGAAATCTTCTGAATTTATTCTCCACGCCCCGAAAACGGAAGGATAGAAATTATAACGGTTCTTACTGTTGAACACTGAAGAAGCATCATACGATAATGAAGTACGCAAATAATACTTCTCACGGAAATTATAATTTGCATCAACATGGTAAAGACTGGTTTTATCAACAAACTTAGC
>CAYSAH010000527.1:0-2918 GCA_964428945.1 uncultured Bacteroidaceae bacterium
CCATTGTTCAGTGTGATGGTTTTAATTGAGCTTAATGGGCTGCCTGAACCCACAGCAGCAAAGATTTTTGAAGTCCCGAAACCCATAAAAACCGCACCTGTGGCAAACCTTGCACTGGTTTGTAAGAACTCCCGTCTATTTATTCCTGCTGCCTGCTTCTTTTTATTCATCGTATTGATTTTTATTTCATGAATACTTACATGTCCGCTGTTATGAATTTTTAGCGGATCGCTGCACCCTGATCCAAAAATAGCAAATTCTCATCGCCGGGGAACCAGTTTTTAAGAAAAATGTCCATCCCATTGAGCATGATTGCTAATCCTTTGATTGTTGGTAGCTGTTTTTTCACCGATTAGCTCAAATTGGAAGGATTCACACCATATTTCTTCTTAAAGCACTTTGTAAAATAATTGGCATCATTAAATCCACATTTGCTTGCTGCTTCTGATACTGAGACCGCATCCTTTTTCAGCAGGACATAGGCATACTTCAACCTGATGGTCCTGATGAATTCTGTGGTTGATTGCCCGGAAATGCTCTTCATTTTATTATGCAACAGGGTCCTGCTTACTTTCATCTCAGCACAGAACATATCCACATCAAAAGCCGTATTGTCAATATTTTTATGGACAGTGGCGACAGCCTCCTTCAGGAATAATTCATCCCTTTTTGAGCAAACGATCTCTTCCAGTGGAATGTCGTGTTCCCTGCCGAAGCGAAGGATCAGTTCCTTCCGGAAGTTGAGAATACTCTCGATCTTTATCCGGAGTTCAGTGTTGCTGAAAGGTTTTGCCAGGTAAGAGACAGCGCCTTTCCTGTATCCTTTTAATTCAACATTTTTTTCCGCAGCTGCGGTTAAAACAATGATCGGAATGTGCGATGTGAGGATGTTTGACTGCAAGGCTTCGATCACTTCAAAGCCATTCATCTCGGGCATCATGATGTCGCAGATGATCAGGGACACTTCCTCCTGGATGAGCTTTGAAAGCGCCAGTTTTGGACTGCTGGCTACAGTAACCGCGTAGTCAGCTTCCAGGTTATCCCTGAGCATTTCCAGGAGTTCAGTATTATCATCAATAATAAAGATGTTAGGTTTCTTATCCTTCTTCAACAACTGCTTTGTCTCCTGGGCGAATTCACTGATGTCTTCCTGGTCTGCATCAAAGCCTGAGACCAATCTGTTTGTTAACAGATCCGTCCTGATTTTAGTAAGGGGGATGCTTACCTTGAACCGGGAACCTCTGCCTAATTCTGAGTCAACACGAATACTTCCACCCATCTGTTGAACCAGGCCTGCAGTATAGGCAAGGCCAATGATCCTCTCGCTTAAAATTGCACCAGCATCGTTATTGAAATGCTTCCTGATCTCCTGTAAAATATCTTCCGGAATTCCGGGACCCGTATCTTCCACGCTAATATGGAGCTCACCGAGGTCCTTGCCTTCAATACCGGCGCTGAGCTCCACGCTGCCATTGCTCCTGTTGAATTTGAATGCATTGGACAAGAGGTTATAGATTACTCTCTCCAGTTTCACGGGATCAAAATAGCCCTCCACATCGTCTTCAGGAATGTTTTTTGTATAGGTAAACTGGTTAACTTCTGCCCAGTTATCGAACATGCTGCAGGTTGTTTCTATAAACTGAAGCACTGGCTTTTTTTTAACTTCAAGTGGTTTAAAACCGGAATCGAGCTTCCCGTAGTCAAGGAAATCATTGACCAGCTTATTCAGGTTATCGGAAGTGTCCCTGATGGTATTCAGTTTTTTCTCCAGTTCCTTTTCTACGTTGAATTTTTGAAGAATATTTGAGATCGTACCTGCAATAATGGTCAAAGGAGTTCTGAATTCATGTGAAATATTCAGAAAGAAGCGCATTTTCTGTTCGTTCAGGAGCTTTTGGTTTTCCTTCTCATACCTTTCAAGGGCCAGTGCATTCTTTTCGTCCTGGCGTCTGATGAATGCCTTTCTTAGATAGAGAAAGATCAAAATAAGCAGGGACGCATAGAGGGCATAAGCATACAGGGTCTGCCATGCTGCCGGCTTCCTGTAAATATTCAACACCGATGTGGTACCATAAATAAAACCTTCTGAAACAGGCTGAACTTCAACTTTGTGCCAGCCTTTAGACAAACGGGAAAAGGTGACCGATCGGTTGTTAAGGGTCTGATCCCAATTTCCCCTGGAATCGGAGATCCTTATTTTATAATCCAGGTTCTTGGACTGCGAGTATCCGAGGGTTGAGAATTCCAGGGAGAGGAAAGTCTGGTAGGCTGCCAGTTTCAGATCGTGTTGCTGATTTTCAAAATAAAAGGAATTCAGGCTTGTTCTGTCATCTCCAACCACGGTATAGCTGGTAAAATATACCTTCGGGATCCTGTTGACAAAACGCTTCAACACGATGGGATCAAAGGAGATCAGACCGTTGTATGTACCGAAGAACATGCGACCTGAAGAGTTCTTGTAAGCTGAATTGAAATTAAACTGGTTCTCAGGTAATCCATCATATATGTTGTACTTTTTCAGCAATTCCCCCTGCCTGGAAAAGCAACTGAGTCCACTTGTGGTACTTATCCAGTAGCTTCCTTCCGCGTCAACCAGGACCGACCTGAATTCGGTTATACCCACTGTCGATAGTATACTTTCAAGCCTTGATTCTTCCCTTGAGAATTCATACAGGCCTGAAGTACAGGTTATGGCATAGCGCCCATCTCCAAGATCAATAATTGAGGAGATACTCTGCATGGAGGAGAATTCAATTCTTCTTGAAAAGGTTGTTATTACATCATTCTCCAGGTCACAGTAATAAAGACCGTTCCTCAGGGTGCCGGCGAGCAATTCGTGATCTGAAATGCTTTTTATAGTGTATATCATCCGGGTCTTGAAGACCTCCTCTTTGTAGGCCATGATCTGTCTGCCCGGA
>CAYSAH010000528.1:0-2914 GCA_964428945.1 uncultured Bacteroidaceae bacterium
GGTTGCCTTGCCTTCAGCAACACAAAATGAAATTTCGGGAGCTGATGCTGCCCTGCTGATAAAGAATGGCTGCACTGTGGTTTCAGAGGGTGCAAATATGCCTTCCACACCGGAAGCCATCGAAGTCTTCCTGAAAAACAAGATCCTTTTTGGCCCGGGTAAAGCTGCAAATGCCGGAGGAGTAGCTACTTCAGGACTGGAAATGAGTCAGAATTCAATGCGGTTATCGTGGACCAGACAGGAAGTTGACAATCGCCTGCATCAGATTATGATAGATATCCATGCTACCTGCGTAAAATATGGAACAGGGAAAGATGGATATATTAATTATGTTGACGGCGCAAATATCGGAGGATTTGTTAAAGTAGCAGAAGCCATGCTGGCGCAGGGTATAGTCTAAGCTGTATAAAGTGGAGGTCTTAAACCTTTTGGATTATAGTGAATAAGCTCAGAAAAACCATATTCAGAGAAACCTCTTTTGAGCTTTTAATGCAAAGAAGGATTCAATTTATATTGTTGATTTGCAGCAAATATGATGCGTTTATACTTGAAGAGGAAGGGAAGATTGATGAAAAGGTATTCAATGATTTTGAATCATTCAATTTAAGGTACCCTCCCCGGTTTATTCATGTCACCTCTGCTGAAAAGGCAATGGAAGCACTGAGTAACCACCAGATTGATATGGTTATAAACATGCTGAGCATCAGCGATCAGGATCCTTTTGATCTTTCATCACAAATCAGAGCGACTTACCCTGAAAAACCAATTGTAATTCTTGCCCCTGATTCAATTGAATTTACAAACAGGATAAACAATGAAGATCTGTCGGGTATTGATTATGTTTTCAGCTGGATGGGAGGCACAAAGATATTCCTACCCATAATTAACCTGGTTGAGGATAAAATAAATGTGGATGAAGACAGTAAATACGAGGGGATCCAATCTCTTTTACTGGTTGAAAACTCGTTCAGGATGGCATCAGTTCATTTACGACATCTTTACAGGATAATTCTTGAACAATCACTGGCTTATATGATTGAAGGGCTCAACGAGCATCAGAAAATGATGCAGATGAGGGGAAGGCCCAGGATACTGTTTGCCAATGGTTATAGTGAAGCTTTGACATTATTCGAAAAGCATAAGTCACTACTCCTGGGGGTGATAGTAGATGCAGACTCAAAAAATATCAGGTCAAAAAATTCCGGCACAATTAAAGATTTCCTGAGACACATTAAAGATTATGATCCAAACATTCCTGTAATAATTCAATCCGCTGAGCCTGACGATGAAAGATATACAGGGGAATTCGGGAATGGGTTTTTAAACAGCAACTCCAGAAGCTATTCCCTGGAATTGGAATCTCTTCTTAAAAGGCACTTCTCTTTCGGCGATTTTATTTTTACAGATCCTGAAACTGGTTCAGAGATTGCCCGGGTATCCGATTTACAGAGTTTTCAACGTAAGCTGTTCGAGATCCCTGATGAGTCATTTCGTTACCATTTGTCGAGAAATCATCTGTCTAAATGGCTATACGCCAGGGCTTTATTTGCGCTTGCGGAGTTGTTTAAAGAGATCAGCCTTGATGATTTTCCCAGTATCGACCAGGCACGCCGGTTTATTTTCGATACAATTGCCAATTTCAGACTTAATAAGGGTCATGGAATCATTGCCGATTTTTACCGGGAACATTTTGATGAGTATCTGACTTTTACAAAAATCGGAGGGGGTTCCATCGGGGGAAAGGCTCGCGGGTTGGCTTTTCTCGATTATTTAATCAAGCAAAATCCCTATTTTGAGAGTTTTGAAGATATAATTATTTCAATTCCAAGGAGTGTTGTGCTGAGCACAGATGTGTTTGATGAATTCATTACCCAGAATAATCTTCACGAGACATGCTTTTCGAATTTAAGTGATAAAGAGATACTTGACGCATTTATTAAAGCCAGACTGCCTGTTAGAATTCACAAAGATCTATATGTTTTCATCTCCATAATCAATGGCCCTGTGGCGATACGCTCGTCAAGCTTACTGGAAGACTCACATTTTCAGCCATTTGCCGGGATATACTCGACATATATGATCCCAAAGGCTGAAGATGAGGTACTTATGCTGGACCTTCTGAGTACGGGGATAAAAAGTGTCTATGCTTCAGTATTCTTCAAAGACAGTAAAGATTACATGAAGGCTACCGGAAACCTGCCGGAAGAAGAAAAAATGGGTATTGTTCTACAGGAAGTTTGCGGACAACAATATGAAAACCGGTTTTATCCAACCATCTCCGGAGTTGCGAGATCAATTAACTTTTATCCCATAGAACCTGAAAAATCAGAGGATGGATTTGTAAGCCTTGCATTTGGTTTAGGAAAATATATTGTTGACGGGGGCAGATCACTCAGATTTTCGCCGGCATATCCACATAAAATACTGCAATTATCAGACACCAAAATGGCATTGCGTGAAACACAGCAGGAATTTTATGCCCTGGACCTTAATCCGGCAAGCTTTGTTCCCAGTACTGACGATACTGTTAACCTGCTACGACTGAAAATAAATGAGGCGGAAAAAGATGGCTCACTTAACTTTGTTGCTTCAACTTATAATTACCAGGACGATATTTTAAGAGATGGCATGACAGATGGAGGAAGACGGGTTATCACATTTGCAAGGGTTCTTAAGTACGATCCTTTTCCATTTGCTGATATCTTAAAAGCAATCCTCAGGATAGGACAGCAACAGATGAATATCCCTGTTGAAATTGAATTTGCAATCAATATTGATCCGTGTAAAAAGAAGCCCATCCTTTTTAATCTGCTGCAAATAAGGCCAATAGCTGAGAATAGGGAGAATATAAGACTTAAGCTGGAAAATATTCAATATAATGATAAAGGTAACCTTCCGGAGCAGAATCTATTAA
>CAYSAH010000529.1:0-2907 GCA_964428945.1 uncultured Bacteroidaceae bacterium
CGGGCAGGACGGGGCCTACCTGGCTGAATACCTGCTTAAAAAGGGCTATATTGTTCACGGGATAAAACGCCGGAGCTCATTGTTCAATACCGACAGGATCGATCACCTCTACCAGGATCCGCATGTTGAACAAAGGAATTTTACCTTGCACTACGGCGATCTTACCGATTCAATGAACCTCACAAGGATCATCCAGGAGACCCGGCCGGATGAATTGTACAACCTTGGCGCAATGAGTCATGTAAAGGTGAGTTTCGATACCCCGGAATATGTGGCAGATACCGATGGTGTAGGGACCCTGAGAATCCTTGAGGCGGTTCGCCTGCTTGGCCTGACCAAAAAAACCAGGATCTACCAGGCCTCTACTTCTGAGCTTTATGGCCTGGTGCAGGAGGTTCCGCAATCTGAAACAACACCTTTTTATCCAAGAAGCCCTTATGGCGTTGCCAAACTCTATGCATACTGGATCACACGCAATTACCGTGAAGCCTATGGCATGCATGCAAGCAACGGGATCCTTTTCAACCACGAATCACCCATCAGGGGGGAAACCTTTGTCTCCCGGAAGATCACACGGGCTGTTGCACGCATCGTCCTTGGAATGCAGGAAACCGTATTTATGGGGAACATGTCGTCCAAACGCGACTGGGGCCATGCAAAGGATTATGTAAAAGCCATGTACCTGATCCTGCAACAGGATGAACCGGATGATTATGTGATCGCAACAGGCGTTACAACAGAAATCAGGGAATTTATAAGGAAAACCTTTGGGGAGCTGGGCATCGAAGTGGCATTTGAAGGGGAAAGGGAAGAAGAGATAGGAAGGATGGTGGGAGTGGATGAGAAGGTATTTGTTGAAAAGGTAGGGGAGGAGTATCTGGAGGGCATTAAAGCGAGGATAGAAGGTAAAAGGTATCAGGTGTCAGGTGTCAGGTCTCAGGGGGTCTTCGATTCGGGGTCGGTTGTGGTGAGGGTGGATCCGGCATATTATCGGCCTACGGAGGTGGATTTGTTGCTGGGGGATCCGACAAAGGCAAAAACCAAACTGGGATGGGAACCAAAGTACGACCTCGATGGATTGATCAGGGATATGATCACTTCAGATCTGAAACTGATGAAGAAGGAGCGGTATTTGAAGGATGGGGGGTATGATACCTTGAATTATTTCGAATAATAACCTTCGTGCTTCTTTGTGTCTCCTTCGTGATCCTTCGTGTAATAGCTAAAATAGTTACACAAAGAGACACAAAGGAGACACAAAGGGACACAAAGAAAAATCAAATATGCATAAAGATTCAAAAATATACATCGCAGGGCACACTGGACTTGTGGGCTCTGCCATAACAAAAACGCTAAAGTCAAAAGGCTACACCAATTTCGTATTCCGCACCATCGACGAACTCGACCTCACGAACCAGGAAGCCGTGAAGCAGTTCTTTGCTTCGGAACGCCCGGAATACGTCTTTATCGCTGCAGCCAAGGTAGGAGGGATCATTGCCAACAACGTCTACCGCGGACAGTTCATCTATGAGAACCTGATGATACAGAGCAACCTGATCCACCAGTCATACGTGCACGGGGTAAAAAAGCTGCTCTTCCTTGGATCTACCTGTATTTATCCAAAGTTGGCCCCGCAGCCGATGAAGGAGGAGTATTTGCTGACCGGTCCGCTTGAGGATACCAACGAACCCTATGCCATCGCCAAGATTGCCGGCATGAAAATGTGCGAAAGCTATAACCGGCAATATGGAACTTCCTTTCTTTCGGTGATGCCCACCAACCTCTACGGTCCGAACGATAATTTCGACCTGGAGAAATCACATGTGCTTCCGGCGCTTCTCCGCAAGATACATCTTGGCAAACACCTGGAAAACGGGAATTGGGATTCAGTCCGCCAGGACCTGGATGCGAACCCGATCGAAGGAATCTCAGGAAAATCGGGGGAGAAGGAGATACTTGACAAGCTTGCAAAGTATGGGATAAAGCAGGCGCAAGGCGCAAGGCGCGAGGCGCGAGGGCCCTCCGAATCGGCAGTCAGCGTTGAAATATGGGGAAGCGGTTCTCCCCTGAGGGAGTTCATGTATTCCGAGGACATGGCGGCGGCCTGTGTGTATGTGATGGAATCAGATAAGGTTGAGTCCATGGTGAAGTCAAACCCTGAATATTCCTGGATCAATATCGGAACCGGTAAGGAGATCACAATCAGGGGCCTTGCAGAACTTATCAAAGAAAAGCTTGGATTTAAAGGCGAATTAATTTTCAATGCTGACAAACCGGACGGAACACCACGAAAATTAACAGATCCCTCGAGGCTGCATTCACTGGGGTTTAAACATAGTATTGAGCTTGAAGAGGGGATAGGGATGATGTATGAGGCATACGAGAAGAGGCTTGAGGCGCAAGGCGCAAGGCGCGAGGGGTGAGGCATCAGGCATCAGGGGAAAGGCGCAAGGAATGAGGCTCAAGGCCCAAGGTGTCAGGAGTCAAGTATTAGTTATCAGGGAGTTAGGCGCAAGGCAACGCCCGCTGGTTGAAACTTTAGCCTAAGCGTCTAAAGCTATAGCTTACGAAACATGGGGCTTCGGGTATCCCCACTGCCCACTGCAGACTGGCAAAATGGCCTCATCTTCCTAATCACGCTAATCTTGAAAATCATGGTCCACTGCCCACTGGCAAATTGGCCTCATCTTCCTAATCACACTAATCTTGAAAATCATGGTCCACTGGCGTTCCACATCCTGTCCATCCCATAATCCGTTAAATCCGAGTCCAGACCTACTTAAACACTGCCGGGTCCGTCACCCTCTCATCATTGATGAATGCTGCAACAAACGACTGGCTGAATCCTGCCGTCCGGCACTTGTTATTAAAGGCTTTGGCTTCGCTTAACACTGAAAATTCTCCAAC
>CAYSAH010000530.1:0-2905 GCA_964428945.1 uncultured Bacteroidaceae bacterium
CGTGATGTAGCAAGCAACATCCCGGCCTGGTCATACATATTGATATCAGTATAAAACACATTTGAGAACTTTCTTAATAATTCATCCAGGTTATAATAGCTCTCCGATGACCAGTTCCTCAGGTCCTGCTCATATTCAACCTTGTGTACAAGTTCAATGTAAAGCGAGCGCATGGTATTCTGCAGGTTGTCCTGGTGCTTGATCTTATATTGTTGTATGACGAAATAAATAGTGCCGGTGCAGATCACCAGGAAAGTAAGAAAAAGGATCCCGATTACGGAATACTGGATCTTATTCTTAAAATCCCAGGTTACAGTAGCCCTGAGATGCGAGGCGCTGACAAGCAGAAATGAAATGGAAAATAACACAAAGATAAAGGCGAAGATGTAGGAAAAGGATATGAGTTTATCAGTGAATGAAACTACCGGAATGCTTACGATCACCGTATTTTCAGGATCAACATTGAAAATAGTATGGTCGTATCCTTCACTGCGCATGTTCTCGAAGGTGCTTCTGCTTCCCGTATAGTAATCTGATGTAAGCCTGTAATTGAACGATCCCCTGCTCGTGATCAGCTTTCCCTTATTGTATTTTGCATATGAAAACGGGATAACGCTCTCCTGGTTGTCCTTCATCAGCAAGGAAGGGTAACCAAGTTCTTCAGAGATTATCTTTGAATCAAGCTCAATGAACAGGGTTATTTCATCTTCTCTTATCAGGTAAGGGATTGCTCCAAGATATGATATTTTTCCATTAAGGTTGTTAAGGAAATGGAAATCGCTGTTTTCAATGTTTATACCTTCTGTACCAACAAGGTCATCGAAAAAATTATAGCATGGAAACCATTCACTCACCGGTTGCTCAATAAAAACACTGTCAGGTGGCCGACATAAAGTGATCCTTACATCATATTTTGTCCAGTAACCAGAAAAATAGGTCCTTTGCAGGTACTGCAACATCATATCTATGTCAATGATCTGGTATGAAAGGCGGGCGATAAGCAAACTGTCCCCATGAAGTTGCTCCGAAAGATCAGCGAACAGCATTTCTGCCACTGCATCGTGCTCTGAGGATAATTTTGCCAGTTCAATTTCTTTCTGGGCATTCAGTTTTTCTGAAGTGTGATCCTGGAGGTCGATGGTTGTCATGATGGCGAAGAGCAGAAGCAAGACAAAAAACCTGGAAAACTTGAACCTCGAAGAACCGCTCCTGAGATAGACAAGCGAGGCGAAGATGGCCAACATGAATGCTGTGGTTAATAATTCTATTCTCAAAACTTCAGAAAAGAAGAATGGAGTCTGTGTAACAATAACAATTGCAATGATAACAGGATATTCTCGTTTTCGTAGTGGCAATTGCATCAGGGAAATTGCCTTGTCGATCAGCAGACAAAATATTGCAAAGGCCATCACCATGATCAGAAGGCCTACAAAGGTAAAGACTGACAAATCATACAATTTATAAGCTTCAAACGAGATCGTGGAGTCGAGGACAAGTGATTTACCGAGGTGGTGAGCATATACAAACCAGAGTGAAGCAATTGAGATCAGGAGAAAAGCAAGCGGAATTTTAAATCCTCCGGTAAAATTCTTACTTCTGTCTAAAAACCAGTAAAAGAGAAGTGTAACCATAAAAACCAGCAATACCAGTACCCATAGATGACCTAGCGAGGACAAATTAAGGCTTGCGAAGATATCCGGCTTAAAAAATCGGGCTTCAAATATAATTTTGGGTAAGTGAAGATATATCACGGCAACCGAGAGCAGCAACATAAGAACAATACTTATTGTCAACCATCGCGATCTCTCTTTCATTAACTCTGCAGAATCTGTCCTCAGACTAAGAAAGATAAAGAGCGAGAAGAGCGACAGCATGAAAATTACAAGTGAAAGGGAGACCTTATGAGGATCCTGCTTGAGTTTTTCATTTAAATCAAGCGAAAAAAGGTATTCACCCTCAATACTGTTCACATCAGATAATCCCGGACCTGTTTGTCTGAGCAGATCAATATCCGCTGCAAGATGGAAATCTTCAGTGTATCCATTTTCCAGGTAATCATTCTCATCAGGATATTCGGTTTTTATCAGTATCAGCGCATACAGCAGGCCTTGCTCCGTAGGTTGATTTACTGCCACGTAGGTTGAATTAAGCGTTTGAAATACGCTTGATTTTAGCCTCGGTGCTCTTGTCGACCTCAATGCCACCGTGTGATCGGACCAATAGGCCATCTGACCTTTATTGTAATAAAATAGAAATATTCCCTCTTGTTCCGCCAGTTTTTTAAACTCTTCCGATCTTGAATTCAGGACTATCAATGGATCAGCATCTGCGAGTTCAATTATTATCTCGTTGAATAGATCCTTTACCTTCTGCTCCCGGGAATGAAGGATCTTTTCAAAATGCCTGAGATCCTTTTCCCTGTATATTTCATTATAAAAGCGATGCTGAATAAGAAAAAGAGCAAGGACTGAACCCACAAAGACCGTCAGGGCCAAATACCTGTAATTCTTTTTGGATGTCAGAAAAAATATTTTTTTGGCTGGATTCTCCATGCGATCATTTGTGGTGGTAGGGTTCCCCGTTTAATATTGTATAAGCCCTGTATAATTGTTCTGTAAATATAAGCCTAACCATTTGATGTGAAAAGGTCATTGCTGATAATGATAGCCTTTCATTGGCCCTTTGATAAACTTCTTCTGAAAAGCCATATGCACCGCCAACAACAAATACCGTATGTCCGGTCCTTCCCTCGAGAGCAAGCAAATGCACTGCAAACTTTTCTGAAGCAAACATCCTGCCAGCTTCATCAAGAAGAATAACATAGTCGGATGCTTTAATCCGCTGGAGGATCTGCTGGCCCTCCTGTTTCTTCACAAGTTCATTTCCTGTTTTTTTTGAAAACTTC
>CAYSAH010000531.1:0-2901 GCA_964428945.1 uncultured Bacteroidaceae bacterium
AATTTGCCCAGGAACTCCCTGTTCAGCTTCCCATGCAGATAGGACTCTTTTCCGAATTCAATTGTGATTGAACGAATGGTCCCCGGATCCGATTCCATCAGTCTCCTTGCTTCTTCATCGGCAAAGTATACAGGTACATTCAATTCCCTGAATATCCTTGCTATATAGGACTTTCCGCTTCCAATACCACCTGTAAGTCCTATCCTGAGCATTATTTTACTGATAAAAGATATTCAACAGTCCGAGGATAAAAGTCAACTCCTGAAAGGTCATTGGGTTTCGTCCTTAAATGAACCTGCAAACTCTTCTTATTCTCCAATACCTCTTCGTACATTACCTCAATCCAAAATGATTCAGGAACTATACGGGTATATTTACTTAAGCCTATTTTTCCGGTAACCTTCACCAGATGAGGAAAAGTCTGAAGCCTGAGGGAATCTGGCAATCCGGAGATCTGAACAGGCACAAGCACCTGAATTTCAGTTAATTTTTCGAGTTCCATTGTACATTCAACCTGGCTATTCTCATATTTCAAGTGAGGATGAGTGTCAAGATCAAGAATCCCTGTATAGCTTTTTTCAAGTAATCCAAGTGATTTTTGTTTCGTTCGAATGAATTGAAGTGTATCAAGAAATATATCAGGTCCGTAAATGAGAATTGAATCTGGAGAAATCCTGATCCCATTCATAATTGTAAAATCCTTGTTGAGCTCATAGCTCAACAAGGGTTTCACCGCAACTTTCCTGCTGACCTCAGTTGCAAACTGAAATATGAGGGAATCGGGAGATATTTCAAGTAACTGAAGCTCACCTGGTAATTGGCGTGCAACATCTTCACGTGCATATCTCGTAAGCAAAAAGAATTTCGATGAATCGCCAGCCATATGGTTCATCGCAAAAGAGGATAACTGAAAATTTATAGGTATCGGGCGATTAGTGAGCTTATAACTTAGTAAAGCATAACCATGTGCATTCACTTTCAGGCCAAGGTGATCAGGTACATCACTTACAAGAACCTTATGGTCAGGGAATTTACTATACGAGATCGGATATTTTATCTCAGTGGTATAATTCTTACTAAGGGCATTCAATAGCCATATAACAACTGAAATCGAAAGAAAAAATGAAAATACCAAGATCTTTCTTTTCCATTCCATCTGCTTCGCTTTTGAAAACTCTGAAAACATAGACGCCCTTCTGTTACCTTCAGTAGCCATAGTGAAGATAAAATTACATAAAAAAAAGAGTTCAGCCGGTCATTTAGCGACTGAACTCAGGGAGGTTCAAAGATATCTCCCTATTTTTTTGCAGCTGTATCGGTATCTGCAGCGTCTTTGACAACAGCTGTTTTATCAACCTTAACAATTACATTATCAGCAATTTCAAGTGTTATTGTTGTATCCTTCACATCATTGATCTTTCCATAAATTCCACCTGAAGTAAGGACTTTATCGCCTTTTTTCAAGGAATTCCGGTAGTTGGTTGCCTCTTTTTGCTTTTTTACCTGGGGCCTGATCATAAAAAAGTAAAAAACTACAATAATTAGGACCAAAAAGATCAGAGATTGCATTCCTGGTGTTTTTGGTGTTGCTGTTTCCTGTAACAATACAAATAATAGATTCATAATAAATGTTTATTAGTCAATTAATTAAAATTTTCAACTATCGCTATAATGTGGATTTCCTCCAAAGAATTTTTAGCATTCGAATTTACGGAAATCCTGATATTTTGCATACCATTTTTTCCTTTGGAGTTAAAAATAACTTTTATCGACCCGCTTTTTCCCGGTTCCAGTGGTTCCTTGTTCCAACTTGGAACCGTGCAACCACAACCTGCCTTAATATCAGAAATGACCAATGGTTCATTGCCATTATTGACATAATCAAACCAGCTTATCAGTTGCTCACCCTCATTGATCCTGCCAAGATCATTAACCCTGGATGTGAATAAAATTTCCGCTTCACCAGAATTTTCAACTTCCGGATCATGTACTGCGGATTTTCCGCTGTCTGTCCTTTCCACGCAAGAACAAAATATAAAAGAGACGAAAAGGAAAAAGTATAATAAGCGGATTCTCATATCGATATGCAAAGATAAATTAATTCTCCTGATGTTCGTCGAATTCCCCGATCAGTCCTCTTCCGCTTTTTTGAATTTTTTTATTGACTTTCAGCTGACTGGCAATTTTATCAAGAACACCATTAATAAATATGCTGCTTTTGCTGGTACTGTAGATCTTTGCGATCTCAAGGTATTCATTCAGGGTGACCTTTGTTGGTATTGAAGGGAAACATATGAATTCAGTTATAGCCATTTGCATGATCAGTATATCCATAAAAGCGATCCGCTCAAGATCCCAGTTTTTAGTATTTGCCTTGATATAAGAAATATATTCTTCCTTATGAATAATCGATTTCCTCAGCAATTCAATGGCAAACTCCTTGTCTTCCGGAACTTTTTTCCCTTCCGGATTCTTATACAGCTCGAGCAACGGTGCCTTAATACTGCTGTCTTCCCTGAATCGCTTAAGTGTTTTTATGACCATGCTGACCATGTATTCAAGGTCGTCGTTCCAATAAATACTTTGCTCTTCAAGGACCTGCTCAAGATTTTCATTTGGATAGATAATATCAGTAAACAGGTGGGTGAAGAGTTTGATCTCGTCAGAAAAAGGAACATTTTCTGCCTCCATGAATTCCTTGAAGGCCTCATCTGAAATGATCAGGGTGTGAAATTCCCTGATGAGTTCAGGATAATTTACCCATGAGATCTTCTTAAGTTCAACGTATCGGGTCAGCTGTTCAGAATTCCTGAACTGCTCGATAAGCCTGGAGTCGACAAAACGGGTATTTGGATGAAGGTCCTCATTGGAAGGGATCAGTTTTTTCCTGGCAAGATCAAT
>CAYSAH010000532.1:0-2897 GCA_964428945.1 uncultured Bacteroidaceae bacterium
CTTACCCGTTAAAAAAAAAAGGCTGTCATCGACAGCCTTTTTTTTGTTCCCTGATCTTGAATACAAGCTGGTAATGCTCGTGATGGCTATTTTATCTATATTTTATGATCCCTTTTGCCATACCTTTGAATATGAAAACATGTACCGGAAACAAAAGGTACCAGTACAGCCTGCCCCATAATCCTTTCGGGCGGAAAGTCGCTGTTTGAAGCAGGACCGGCCCACGATCATCAATGATCCTGAATTCCAGCCATGCTTCACCAGGAACTTTCATTTCTGCAAAAAGAAGCAGCCAGGAATCTTGTCTGTTTGCAACTAGTACTCTCCAGAAGTCTAGTGCATCACCCGCATGTATTACCGAGAGATTTGTTCTTCCCCTTCGCAATCCAACACCGCCAGCGAGTTTATCGAGAAATCCCCTTATTTTCCATAAGAAATTGGCATAGTACCAGCCACGTTCTCCACCGATGCTCCAGATATTATCAAGGACCTTCTGCGGGTCGGTGTTGATCGGAAGTCTTTTTTGGTCCTTAAAACAGCCATATGACGGGACTTCAATAAAGGCTTCAACATCGATTTTTTTGTTCCCGGCTACCATTGCGTCTTTCCAACTGGAGAGCACGAGATTTTGCTCCATTTTTTCAAAGGCAAGTTCTATGGATTGTGTGTAGTTTATCGGAGAGATCTTTATTATGTCACGGATCCTGTTCTCAGCACAAATTACCTCGATCTTCATACTGTTAACAAGGTTTACGGCCAGGTTATAGGAAGTTGATGTAATGAAGTAGAGCCAGTATGAGGACAATCGAGGGGTCATCACCGGCAGAGTGTATATCCCCCTCCTGAGGCCTCTGACTTTTGCGAATTGCAGCAGCATTTCCTTATAGCTAAGAATCTCCTCTCCCCCAATATCGAAAGTCTGATGATAGGTCTCTTCTTTTTCAATTACACCGCTAAGGTAAGCGATCACATTGCGTATAGCTATTGGCTGACACTTGGTATTAAGCCATTTGGGAGTGACCATGATGGGTAGTTTTTCTACCAGGTCCCTCATGATTTCGAAGGATGCACTTCCCGACCCGACAATTATTCCGGCCCTTAGGATGGTTACCGCAGCATTTGCCGTTTTTATGATCTCTTCAACACTTTTACGCGATTCGAGATGACTGCTCAAGTGCTCAGCATTACTTATTCCGCTGAGGTAAATAATCTGCTTGGCAGTCGTGCCATCAATGGCTTTCACAAATAAGTGGGCTGATCGCTCTTCCAGTGCCTGGAACCCTTTGAGGCTTGAACTCATAGAGTGTACCAGATAAAACACTATATCGATATCATGCGGAATTATTTTAAGGGATTGATCATCAAGGAGGTCAGCCTCAATGATGGTGTGATGCTTTAAACCTGCTAAAGAATCCTGCACACGGGTTTTATCACGAACAAGGGATACTACCTGGTGCCCCTGTTCAAGAAGTACGGGGAGCAGCCTTTTTCCGATGTAGCCGGTAAGCCCTGTAAGAAGTATCTTCATTTTAAGTGTATTGCATGAAATGCCTTAATCTAATTGTCCAACAAATACTATTCAGAATTGTTTCAGATTTAGGACTTGAAAGCAAGCGAATTTTTTGGAGCGTAATATAATCATTGACCAGCTTTGGGCTACTAATCATTATATAATACCACCAGTCGATTATTCTTCCTGTACATAAGTTTCTTCTTTTTGCAGATAGTAAGTCAATTGATTCTTGTCCACTTCAATGATCTTCCATTCTAAAAATAATTCCCCGGCTATCAGTTCAGTATGGATCGAGACCATCGAATCACCCAGGTATTCCCAGGATCCTGTCAATTCGATGAAGTAATCAGGGGGTGTACTGCTCAGACCCGGATTTATATACTGCAAGAGTGAACCATCTTCATTTAAACTGATGCCATATTCTTTACCAGAAAGGTTCCTTACTTTTTTCAGGGTGTACAAGGAGTCGCTGAATTGCTGACGGCTCCATTCCCCAATGATATACTGCTCGACAGAAGACCCTGAATCAAATTTTTCACATGACATTAGGAAAAGTAAAGAAGCCAAGAGGAATACTGATCGCATTGAAGTTCATTTTTATCAGGATGTTTAAAATGGAATTTCAGTTGCGTTAACGAAGCAGGGCATCCTTAAGTGTTATGTAGTGGGGGAAAAGGATCATCTTATCGATGAGATGTGCTCTTGATCTTCCTGATATTTCAATATGGTACAATCCGGCTTCATTAAATTGAACCCTGATCTCGTGCGGATCGTTGTCGGATGTTCTTGAAGTCCATGTCCAATCCAATGAACCGCTGGAATACATTTTATACCAACCCTCTTTTCCCGTTCCTTTGGGACAATCATTTGTGCAGATACCGTGAGGTCGTATGGTATCTTTTTCCGGAAGTTTAACAGCAAAGCTGGCATATGCATCAGGGAATCGCAGCCATGAATCGTTGTGCTCTGTGGGGTTTTCACCCTCACCTACTTTACATCGCCAGAAGAAGCTGTAAATCCCGGGTTCAGTGATATGAATCGGAAAACTTAAAATGCCCTTTCCAGGATCATTGAAACTGTCTTCACCGGTCCATTCCAGGTAAATCATCCGGGTAAAATCGCCAGTTGATTGTTCAGTCCATCCCTCCCGGGTCCTGGCTGACTCCGCCTCAATATTAAATACTCCTTTTTTTGATGCCGTTGCCGACTGGAAACATTGTGAGTAAGAGGAAATCGACAGAAAAAATACAAGAATCGAGATTATTTCTTTTTTCATTAGGTTCAGCTCATTTATTATTTAAATATAAGTGAATTAAAATATAAGTGCGTATAAATTAGTGAAATGTACTTTCACTATGGTTATTTGTAATGCCAGGCAAAACTT